>CAYITO010000024.1:0-10496 GCA_964366355.1 uncultured archaeon | reverse complement strand
CGTTGAGGAAAACCTTGTCTTTGTTGGTCTAGTTGGCATGATTGACCCGCCAAGAAAAGAAACCAAGGAAGCCATCAGGATTTGCCAAGGGGCAGGCATAAGGATCGTCATGATTACAGGCGACCACAAGCTGACTGCAGAAGCAGTTGCAAAGGAAGTGGGTATTGCAAGCAAGATTGCTACAGGCATGGAAATTGACAAACTGGACGACAAGGAATTGGGTGTTTTGCTGGAGAAAGTGTCTATTTTTGCACGCGTTTCACCACAGCACAAACTTAGGATAGTGGGAGCGCTGAAGAAGAAAGGTCTTATAGTTGCTGTAACTGGTGATGGGATTAATGATGCGCCGGCTTTGAAAAAAGCTGATATCGGCATATCTATGGGAATCAAGGGGACAGATGTGGCCAAAGAGGCGTCTGATATGGTTTTATTGGACGACAATTTTTCGACTATTGTAAGTTCTGTAGAGGAAGGGAGGGGAATTTATGACAACATCAAAAAATTCGTTAGATACTTGCTTGCCGCGAACTTTGGAGAGGTTCCGATTATTGCTTTGGCGCTACTGGCAGGCTTTCCCTTGCCATTGCTGCCACTGCACATCCTTTGGCTAAATTTGGTGACGGATGGTCTACCTGCGCTGGCTTTAAGCGTCGATCCGAAGGAAAAGGACATAATGTCGAGAAAACCTAGCAGGGGATTTTTAAAAAATTCCATAGCTTTCATACTTGTTGCTGGATTCATCTCAACCGTTGCAACTTTGGGGATATTTCTACACTCATTGCCCTCGGGGCTGGAAAAGGCAAGAACCATGGCATTCACAACTATTGTCACTTTCGAACTTCTACTTGTATTTAATGCTCGCTCGGAGAAAAAATCAATTTTCAAAAACAATCCTCTGTCAAACAAAATGTTGATATTGGCAATTCTGTCGTCAGTGGCATTGCAACTGCTGGTAATTTATTTGCCAACTTTGCAGCCCGTATTTGACACTGTTAGTTTAAGTTTGAATGATTGGCTTTTAATCGTATTATTCGCATCCCCGGCGTTACTGGTCTTGCCAGAAGTATTTATAAAACGTTAGCAGTATTTACAAATTTTGGGCTCGGTCTTTTGATGGACTCTCAATTCCTTTGCTGTAACCATCCGTCCGCAAGAAGTGCATTTGATTTTCATATCATGAATATAGTAGTTTAATTTAATAAAATTGAAATAGTATTTAGTGCTAGACAAAGATTTGAAAGAATCCATTCCTATAGAAATAGTGTCAATGACAGGAGCTATAATAGCTGGTTTTGTTCTTGCCTCCGGGCTAAATTTATTGGAGCTAATTCCCGGTCTGCTTATTTTGCTACCGGGATTTTTAGAAGTCCATGGAAGTATATCTAGCTCCTTAGCCAGCAGGCTATCCGCTGGATTGTTTCTCCGTATTGTAAAGCCCAATTTTAAAGCACAGAGAATAATAATCGGGAATGTGATTGCTGGCTTGATTTTGTCATTTATAGTGAGTTTGTCTTTGGGGCTGGTGGCCTATTTCTACGAATTTCTATTTTTCAATTCTGCGAATTCAGATGTAATTTTAATTTCGCTGCTAGCATCTGCCATCACTAGCCCTATAGTGATTTTGGCAACGGTTGTCTCTACAATTTGGTTCTTTAGGAAAGGCTTTGATCCCAATAATATCATGGGTCCTTATATCACAACACTCGGCGATTTCATAGGCGTCATGGCTTTGATTTTAGCATCGGTATTGGTGGTTGCCTTATGAAATTTAGACACATAAGCATCCGCCTAAGAAGAAAGTTAATCGGGCTTCCAAGGAAAAAACATCATCCCATAATTCACCACATCCACAGAAAACATCGCATTTCAAGACGAACCTTATTCTACATGAAAGAATATGGTCCAAGGTCACATTTAATCCACGAAGTCATAAAGGATAGCACGCCAGTTCTTTTGTTGTCAGTCATCTTAACATCACTAGCGGGCTTTGCTTTAAGATCTATTTTAGACAAATTGGCATTTCTAATTCCAATAGTGATAATGATACCTGCGCTCAATGATATGATAGGCGATAGGGGCAGTGTCATAGCTTCCAAGTTTACCACAGGATTGTTTTTAGGAAAGGTCAAAGGGGACATCTGGAAATCCTCTTTTACAAGGCATCTATTGTATACCAACATAAAAGTCGCTTTACTGTCTGTAATGTATCTGTCATTGCTTGCGCTGTTCTTCTCAGCCGTCAAAGGCTTTCGACCTGACTTGATTTTTTCGCTTAAAATTGTTTTCATCGGGCTGGTCTCTTCAATGATTATTGTAACTGTTTTGTTTTTGGTTTCGGTGATAGGTGGCACCAGAATCTTCAAGAAAGAGGAGGATCCGAATAATTTCCTAGTTCCTATGTCAACTTCAATTGCGGACGCAGTAACACTAGTAATAGTCTCATTGTTCGCAATATTGCTTTTTTAAATTTGTATGCATAAGTGAAATTATGAAACTCAAAGATAAAGTGGCGATAATTACTGGAGCTGCATCTGGTATAGGAAAAGCTACTGCCTTTCTATTTGTCAAAGAGGGGGCAAAAATAGTTGTCGTAGATATCGATATCAAAGGCAAGGAAACTGTTGAAGCGATTGGGAAAAATAACGGAAATGCTATTTTCATCAAATGTGATGTTAGCAAAATTTCTGATGTCAAAAATATGGTTAAACAAACTGTTGGAAAATACGGCAAGATTGACATACTCTTCAATAATGCTGGGATATACCGTTTGTCATCAATAGAAGAAATGGAAGAAGCTGATTGGGATAAAATCATGGATGTTAACCTGAAAGGCGCATTTCTTTGTTCTAAATATGTGATACCAATCATGAAGAAACAGAAAAGCGGGGTAATCATAAATACAGCATCTGATTTAGGCATATCCCCGGAATCAGACTCTCCTGCATATTGCGCATCAAAAGCCGGCTTGATATCTCTGACGAAATCAATGGCACAGGCATATGGAAAAGATAACATCAGGGTGAATGCGATTTGTCCAGGTCCGTTAGATACCCCGCTTCTTAGGAATGCTTTAGGAAAGAGAGTTGAGGAATATGTAAAAAAGACGCTCATTGGAAGGTTGGGAAAGCCAGAGGAGGTTGCGAATGTCGCCTTGTTTTTAGCATCTGACGATTCTTCTTATGTCAGCGGCGCAGCGTATTCTGTGAATGCCGCCGATATCGTATAAGTTTTCAAAATAATTTTAATAGTTAAATGATCTTTTATTTTTCAAAAATAACATATAGAATAGAAGGTGATGGGAATTTACGATTTAATTATTGTTGGCGGAGGAGTAGTGGGTTATGCGGGAGCGATGTATGCTGGAAGGATGCAGCTGAAGACTTTGGTACTGGGGGAAATCCTTGGGGGGACAATAATTCTAACCGATGTTGTGGAAAATTATCCTGGCTTCATTCGACTAACAGGCCAAGAGCTTGCTGACAAATTAAAAGAGCATGCATTGGATTACAAGGATTTTGTCGAAATAAAGGAGGAAAATGTAGCTGAAATAAAAATGCGCGGGAATTGCTTTGATGTGTTTACAATTAATGGCAAAAAATACCAATCGAGAACGATAATCTTTGCGACTGGGATGAAGCATAGGGAATTGGGAGTTCCAGGCGAAAAGGAATTTTCAGGTAAAGGTGTGCATACATGCATGCTTTGCGATGGCTTCTTCTTCAAAAATAAAAATGTCGGTGTTGTAGGTGGTAGTGATTCTGCAGCCAAAGAAGCGCTACTAGGCACGCAATGGGCGAAGAAAATTTATATAATTTATCGTGGCGAAAAGATTAGGCCTGAGCCAATAAATGACAAGAGAGTTGAACAAAAAATAAAAGAAGGCAAGATGGAAATCATAAACAACACTAACGTCAAGGAGATAAAAGGGACTGATAAGGTTACCCATGTAATTTTTGACAAACCTTACAAGGGGAGCAAAGAGTTTAAGTTGGATGCTGTTTTTGTTGAAATAGGTGCTGATCCTCAATCGGAATTGGCAAAGTCTTTGGGTGTTAAGACTAACGAAAAGGATGAGATAATCATAGATAGGGAAGCGAAAACTAATGTTCTTGGTGTGTTTGCGGCTGGGGATGTTGTTGATACCAAATTCAAACAAGCAATTACTGGCGCTGGAGAGGCTGTGTTAGCTGTGTATTCTGCATATACTTATATCAACACTACAGAAATGGTTTGTCCTGTGAGTGATGAAGAGATTGAAGTAAAAAAGAAAGCGAAAAATTAATCGCCTGCTCTTTCATTAGTTTATTGAGGCGGGCCGCAACAACCACAATCTTCAAAATTTCTCACTTTATCACCCCTTTATGCTCAATGCTTTTGACAATCTAGGAACGTCATAACCGACGATAATTTCACCATCTATTTCTGTAACCGGTATTCCTGTTTGGCCCGATTTCCTAACCAGCTCTTCAGCAATTTTCGAATCCTTATCCACATCCTTGACTGTGTACTTAACCTTGTGTGCATTCAACCATTCCTTGGTCTTGTTGCACCAAGGGCACCATACTGCTGAATAGACTGTTACTTTGTGTTGCTTCATTTTAATCATTAAAATATTTGTTCATTTAAGTATGAACCCCTGCGGAGTGACCTTCACCACCACAACCATCCGAAAGATTCCAAACTTCTGCTATCTCCTCAGAATTAAAATTATATTCTGTTATCAAGTATTTGGCAAGTCCCTCATATACATACCATCTCCAGCACTTACAGCAACAAGGTCCTCCTTCGTCTGACATTTTCATAGCATCATCATAGATTTTCTGTTGCTCTGGAGTAAGTTTTATATTTTTATCATAATCAAGCAACTCTTTAGTCAAGCTTACCGGTATGTCGTATGGATCGGAAGGAATCTTGTCAATATTTGAATATTTCTTCAACCCTTCTACTTGTTCTTGATACCTGTGTAAACTCATAGGACCACAGCAAGAGCCTTGAAGCCTTTGAGAATTATCCATAGAATAAATTGTAGTCGGGCCGAAACAAGCAACGTTGTTATTAGTGCTGAGTTTGACAAATTTCGCACTCATCGGGTTATTACTTATAGTCTGCTTTGAGTTCAGTAGAGACAACAATCCAATAGATAGAATTAATAAAAATCCTATTGTGAGGAATTTTGTATTTTTCATGTTTTTGCCTTTATAAAAATTTAAAAATTTTAATCAATCCCACAACCTCATTTTAATCTTCTCCATATTTATTTTATACTTTCTCATCAAAATCTTGTCTATCTCCTCGTCCTCATACATGTCCAGCTCGTTTATCGGCACCGGCATTATCCGCAAGTTCAAGGTGGAGACGGAATTTATGAAATTCTTAATCATGCCCGTATGCCGTTTCAGATGGTAAAGTTCATGTAGCAAAACCGCCTTGAGAGATTTGTCGTCCAATTTCTCAACAAGACTGTCCGAAAGGAAGATTGCTTGTTTGGATCCGTCGACAACAAATGCTTTAGGGTCTTTTGAAAAGAAGACATACATGCTGGGCACCTTTACTTTCAGTTTCTTTGAAAATTTCGACAGATGATTTTGTAATTTTTTGCTCTGGAAAAAAATGGGCTTATAGGAAAATTTTATCAGGTAGAAAGAAAAGAAGTAAGAAATCAAGTACGAACCTATACCAACTGCCGGTATTAGAATTGGCAAATTCTTCAGGATGAAATGGCCGTTGAAAATCAAGCCAACGGTGAAGACTGCAGTCGACAAAAATGCCAAACTGGTAAGCCTCAAGCCTATGAATTTCTTCAAATCGTTTCTGAAATAAAATGCAACCATGAACGAAATCAGGGAGAGTGCCAAGCTTCCAACCAATATGCTTGTAGGATATGCGGGCACTATACTGGAACTTGCGAGACAGGTGTTAGTACAACTGATTATTTCATTTATTTGCTGCAAACAATATAGACATCCTTGAGACATAACTTACTTTATCCTTTTTTTGAGGTTTGCGACGCAGGTCTCCCCAAAACTTTTCCTCAAAAATTGTACGAACTTGTCTGCCAAATGGTTGCCGAATCCCTCTTTCGTGAATTTAGGATAATAAACAAATTTCAATCCTCCTTTGCCCCGCTGCGGTTTTCTTGTCAAGATTCCCCTTTCATAAAGCCTGCCCAATGTGACTGCTACTGTCGAATGCGATACGTCGTGCTTGTCTCCCAGAAGCTTGTACAAAATCTCCGTGCTGCCGTTGCCTTTGTTCCACATGTAATGCAAAATGTCTGACTCGAGATGGCTGAACAAGGAATCAATATCGCTGTCCTCAAAACCTATCTTTCTCACAAATAATTAATATATTTAGCCGATATTTAAGCTTTACAAATATTGCAAAGCTTTTTATATAAGTAAAATAAATAATAAAAATACTTTTAATTGGAGAGATGATTGGTTGGCCGACATCAAAATGCTGAAAGAAATATTTAATTACAACTTTTCCATCTTGAGGAAAAGTGAATACAGAGAAGTTTTCATCGGATCGGCGCTGCTGCTGTTTGTTGTGTTCGCGTTTCTGTACGGAATGTTCAGAATACCAGTCTTGGATTTCGGCATTGTAAGGATGTCGCCGATAACTGCGCTGGACGTACTTTACATAATTGCCGTGTCTGCATTAAGCGGCGTCCTGCTTACTCTATTCAAGTTCAAGATTGAGACCTCTTTTGGCTCAAAGGGAGCTGGGACGGGTAGCTTTGTTGCAGGATTCCTTGGTGCTGTCTGTCCTACTTGCCAGGGTGTAACTATCGCAGCCTTCGGGTCCACTGTCGCTGCAATACCGCTTGAATTTTTAATCCCGTATCTGAACGTGTTGAGAGTGGCCAGCCTTCTGCTTTTGGGGTTCGCCGTTTATTCAACTGCAAGCACAGTCTATACAAAAACGTGTCCGACATCAATTTTGCCTATAAGAATAAAAATTTCCGCGAAATCGTCTGCCAAGGAAGATTTTTCATTATTCGAAAATCGTTTTGTGGTAGGTTCAATAGTTGCAATAATTATGCTGGTTTTGTTTAACCAAGTTATTGCCATGTCTGCATTTGGATCTTTAGTGCCGGCATCTGGTAGCACGGTAGCAATTAGTTCCGGCTCGCTGAAGTTGGAATACGGAACAAAGACTACGTTGAAGCCGATGCCTTTGGCATCGGGCGAACAACCGGCCTTTGCCGGATACAAAAGCAAGGTAAAATCGCTTCCAACCATAAGTGAACTGGCTATGACGCCGTCTACCGGAGACCTCGCACAGGATTTATTGAATAATGTCATACCCAGAGGTGTGCCGTGGTACGGTCAGGAAGCAGGAGTAAGTTTTGATGACCCAATAACCTCACAGAAACTATGGGCGAAAGGCAGAGCCATACAACTCGACTCAGCGAAAGAAGAGAGATGGAAAAGAATAGTCAATTCATTCACATGCGATTACTGCTGCGGATCGCCACAGAATCCCACGATAATAACAAGATGCGGTTGCGCACATGCCGCCGCTGCACAGGGAATGGCAAAATGGTTCATTCAGAATTATGGGGATAAATACTCGGACGAAGAAATCTATGGAGAGATGGCAAGGTGGTATGCTGTTTGGTATCCGGGACCAACTATAAAAAGGATAGTCCAAGAGGCCACTGTTTAGTACTTGTAGAAGATTGTTATGAAAATATTAAACACAAACACGCTACTAACCGTATTGATTGGGGCAGTAGTATTAGTTTCAGCACTCCAAGCTATACAGCTTGTGACTTTGACGAACGCGTTGAATAGCGGAAGAGTTGCTGTCGGAACCAGTGCTACTGTAGCAAGTGCTCCTCTGGCATCCAGCAGTGCTGCTGCTAGCGGATCTTCAAGCCTAGACAACTTGCCTTCAATGGTTGGTGGCTGTTAAAAAGTGCAATAAAACAATGAAGTGGTAGGCATATCTATAAACAAGATAGTATCGAAAAATGACAGCAATGTAGTATCGAAGAAATTGTTAATCATCTTGTTTTCTGTCTTTTTGGTAATTTCCTTGATGAATGTTGTAATCTTGGGAAACATGAGCGCTGCAATAACTGGGAAGATTGCTGAGGCGAAGGAAAAGGCGAGGCCTGCAAAGCTCGAAGTGACTGCGGTTAGCTTCTCTGATTGCAATGATTGTTATGACATCCAAACGGCATTGGCTGACCTAAAAAAACAAAACGTGGATGTCACCAAAGAAGAGATTTATGACTACAAGTCTGAGAAGGGAAAGCAGCTTGTGGCGCAGTATTCAATCGGAAAATTGCCTGTCCTGATCATCAATGGCGAGGTAAACAAAAACGTACAGCTCCAAAAATACTGGGTCGGTGTTGGCGAGCAGATAGGCGCAAACAATGAGACTGCATTGTACACCAACATCGCACCTCCATACTACAATATCCTGGAAGGCAGAATATTGGGCAGGGTCAGCATAAGTCATCTAGTCGATTCTTCCTGCACTAAATGCATTTCTCTAGCTGGCATTTCAAATGCATTCAAAAAGTCTGGGGTCAAAGTTGTCCAGGAAAGAAATGTTGAACACAAGAGTGAGGAGGGCAAGCAGTTGGTGGAAAAGTTTGGTGTCAAAAAGATTCCAGCCATGATAATTTCAAAAGACATTCTTGATTATCCATCCATCAGCCAGGTATGGAACCAATTGGACGCAACAGAAAAGGACGGATTTTTTGCAATCCATTCCACCATTCCGCCGTATGTTAATATCTCTGACGGCAAAGTAGTCGGCCTTGTTGATTTGGTGATGGTAAGCGACAAGACGTGCAGCATTTGCTATGATGTGCTGACGAACAAGCAGATAGTGGAGAGGTTTGGAGTCGCGATCGGCAAGGAACTCTCATACGACATCGCGTCTGAAGAGGGCAAGGGACTGGCAGCCAAATACAAGATAACAAAAGTGCCGATGATTTTGATATCGCCTGAAGTCGGCGTCTATCCCAATTTCGCTAACGCTTGGTCACAGGTTGGAAGCATTGAGAGTGATGGATGGCATGTGATGAGAACCCCGGAAGTGCTGGGCACGATTAGGGACTTGACCACAAGCCAGATAGTACAACCAAAACAGGGTGGAGGCTGATGGCTAAGAAGAAGCCCGTGTTCATATGGGTTTCTATAGCTGTCTTCGTTGTTGCGGTTTTTTTGATTCTTTCGCAAAACTTGCAGGAAAATTTGAACCTTCCTGGGTTCAGCCTTTTTGGCGAGCAGGAAGAAGGACTGCAAGTGGAATATTCCATAAAGCAGCCTGTGGAAATCGTAAGACAGTACTTTGAATCGTGGGATAAAGAGGATTGGCCAAACATGTATGCGACGCTGTCGGACGGTTTTAAAAGAATAGACCAGAATGCAAAAGACTTGGCTTCATTCAGGGATTACGCAAGTTCACAGGGCATAGAAGGTGTCAAGGTAATAGACGCCAAGGAAAAATCGAAAGACGATTACACTGCGATTGTTTCTTATTCGGTTGAGTTTGCTATGAACGATGGCAGCAAGAAGAATTTCAGCGATGAATTTACTTTGAAGTTCAGACCGGGAGATGTAATCAGGGGATGGAAATTAATCCATCCGTATGGATCGAATATAGATACTTCATGAGGTGGGAAAATGAAAAAGGAAAAGAAGGACGGTAAACTTCTCATCATCGCAATCACAGCAATTGCCGTTTTAGGAGTTGCATTGCTATGGCTGTCTGCCTCCAGACCAAAAATTATAGAATTGGGCTCATTGTCTTATGCAGAGTTATGCAAGAAGAACGGGGACCAATGGATGGTCATGGAGCCTTGGAGAAAAGGAAAAGCAATAGGTGGGCAGGCATGCGGAGGCTGTATGATAGCGGACAATCATTTCTGCACACCTGAAGAATACATCTCTTACATGAAAGGGCTTCCTATGATGGCTGGAGAGGGGATGATGATGGATGAAATGATGCAGGGGATGGAACACGGAGCAATAACTGCACATGGAGGGGATAAGGATTTTGTAGCTGTTCATACTTATAAGGTGGACTTTTTGCGTGACAAATTGAAATCGAATTTAATTGCATTTGGGATTACCGAGGCTGGAAAACCTGTATCTGATTTGGAGATAGTTCATGACAAGATAATGCATGTGGTGTTTGTGAGGGACGATTTGAAATATTTTGACCATATACATCCGCAAGAGACAAGCTCTGGTGTCTTCAGTGTTCCTTATGAGTTTTATGCGCCTGGCAAATACCGAATTTGGATAGATTTTACTATTGATGGTATGTGGCATATAGTCGATTTCGATTTGGATGTGGCAAAAGGTTCGGGTAAACTGCCCGATAATAACTTGGACGGCATAGATATCAAATTAAGTTCAATGAATGCTCCAATTACGGGTGAAACTTCAAAGATTGACTTCATTGTTACTTACGATGATGGCAGGCCAGCTAAAATAGAGGAGAAGCTTCTCGCAGCTGCTGCACACTTG
>CAYITO010000023.1:0-11783 GCA_964366355.1 uncultured archaeon | reverse complement strand
GTCAAAACTGGTATGTCGAATCTGCTGTATACAACATCGTCGTTCAAAAGCTCCCTGTTGGTTTTCGTCGATACCACAAAAGGATAGGCTGAAATGAAGTAGGATATGGCGCGCAGACTTAAGGCATGCTCCTGGTTCAACCCATCCACATTCAGCAATGTCTTTATCAACAGCAGATGCTCTCGTCTGGCTGCTATGTCAAAGCAGCCTTTGGTGATGAAAACCTCAAACTCGTTTTTCTGCAGGGTATCTACCAGCTTGTTGACCAAAATTGCCTTGCCGAACATAATAAATAAATTGGAAAGTAATAAGGATATAAACAGATGTATGTGGGTATATGGGCGTGTAGCTTAGCCTGGTTTCTTTCGTCCAGAAAGAGCAATCGACTTATATGTCAGCTAAGCGCTTAGAAATCGATAGGTCCCCGGTTCAAATCCGGGCATGCCCATCAATTAAAATACAATGATGAAATGCATTTTAATCACAATAAATAATGTCTGACGTCAGACATACAAACTTTCTATAATTCAGAATACAATTTATCTTTACTAACAACACCCTCCCTCACAATTTTCATCTCGCCAGCAGTGCAATCAACAACTGTAGACGGCTTGCCATATTTGCATTTCCCGCCATCAAGAATTAGATCAACCTTATCCCCAACCTGCTCTATCGCATCTCTTACTTCAACAGGATCTTTTCCCCCAGACAAGTTCGCCGATGTCGCAGTTATTGGAAATTGAATTTCATTCAACAAAGCCTGCGCAACAGCATGATCAGGAACCCTCAAGCTTACTTTATTTCCTCCTAAAAATTCGCCAAATTCAATTTTAGAATTAAGAATTATGGTAATCGGTCCAGGCAGAAATTTTTCCGCCAACTTTTCCACCAAAGGCGTAATTTCTAGAAATCTTTTAGCTTGATTTAAATCCCTAAATGCGACAGAAGAAGGTTTCTTCAAGTCCCTCCCCTTGATTTCAAAAACCCTTTCAACTGCGTTTATGTCAAAAGTATTCACACCCAACCCATACAGCGTTTCCGTCGGATAAATTATGACCCCTCCAATTTTTAGAATTTCTGCAGCCATTTTCACAACTTCCACACTAGGCTTATTTGAATTAACTTTTAAGATTTTCATATAATCATTATGGACGAAATAGATGAAAAGATAATATATTTACTAAGGAGAAACAGCAGGACTCCTTTTGTTGAAATAGCGGACAAGATAGGCTTAACAGAAGGCGCTGTTAGAGCGAGAGTAGGCAAGCTTGTTGCGGACGGCGTAATAAAGAAATTCACGATAGATGCAGAAGAGGGAATAAAAGCCATAGTTACGATAGCTACATCCTCGAATGTGCCAACGACCCGAGTTGCCAATTCAGTAAAGGAGCTTGGGATAGAGAAGACATACGAAGTCTCTGGGGATTACGACATAATCTGCTTTATACAATCTGGACAGATGTCTGAGATAGACAAGCTGGTCGAGAAAATCAGGAAGGTCAACGGCGTAGTAGATACCAAAACTTTCATGGTCCTTAAGTGATTACGAAAATCGTAAATTTATTACGAAAAGCTTAAGTAGTTATTATTTCAATCAATTTCACTGATATATATGAAATTCGAAGGCTGCATGACTGCAATGATAACGCCTTTCGACGAGAATCTTCAGGTTGATTACGAAGGGCTAAGGCAGAATGTAAGATTCCAGATAGAAAATGGTATTTCCGGTCTTGTTCCTTTAGGCACAACAGGCGAATCACCAACGATAACAGATGAAGAAAGGGATAGAATTATCTCCACAGTTATAGAAGAATCTAACGGCAAGATCCCTGTCATTGTCGGAACAGGAACCAATTCAACAGATAAGACAATAAAACACACCAAACATGCAAAGGATTTGGGGGCAGATGCAGTCCTAATAGTTTCCCCATACTACAACAAACCCACACAAGAAGGTTTATACAAACACTTCAAAGCTATCAACGATTCAGTCGATATATCAATCATAGTTTACAATATTCAGGGAAGAACTGGCGTGAACATAGAAACGCCGACATTGCTTAGGATTAGTGAGTTGGAAAATATTGTTGCAGTGAAGGAAGCATCAGGAAGCATTTCACAAATGATGGACGTTATTCACCAACTACCGAAGGATTTCATAGTGTTGAGTGGGGATGACAACATGACACTGCCGTTGATTGCTGCTGGCGGTATGGGTGTTATTTCTGTAGTTAGCAACCTTTTGCCAAGAATGGTTTCCGACATGGTTGGATTTGCTTTGGATCGTGACTTGGATAAAGCGAGAGATTTGCATTACAGATTGATGCCCATATTCAAAGGAGCTTTCGTAGAAACGAATCCTATACCAATCAAAGCTGCAATGAGTTTAGCTGGCATGCCGGCCGGTAAATGCAGGCTGCCTTTGTGTGACATGTCACAGCAGAACTTAGAGAAATTGAAAGATGTGCTCAAGAAATATCAAGAAATTAAGAGTGTTGCTTGAATCCTTTGGTGATTATGTGAGAATAGCGATTATAGGTTATGGTAAAATGGGCCATGAAATAGAACGGTTGGCTAAAGTTAGAGGCATAGATGTAGCTGCAATTATCGATCCCAATGGAAAAGGCGCTTATGGGGAAATAAACAAAGAAAGTTTGGCAAACGCGGATGTTGCTATAGACTTTTCAACGCCCAATTCTGTAGTTGACAACGTTAGAAAAGTTGCGAGTCTTGGAAAGAATATGGTTGTAGGTACAACAGGATGGTATAATTCGATAAATGAAACGAAAGATATTGTAAGAGAAAGCGGAATAGGATTTATCTACAGTCCGAATTTTTCCATCGGCGTTAACTTGTTTTTTAAAATTGTTGAGGAATCGTCGAAATTTTTCGATAAGGTGAGGGAGTATGACGTTTATGTCCATGAAAGCCATCACAACCAAAAGTTGGATTCACCTTCCGGTACAGCTAAAGTAATAGGAGATATAATTTTGAAAAATATCAAAAGGAAAAATAAACTGGTTTTTGATAAGCTTGATAGGAAAATTTCGCCCGAAGAGTTGCATATAGTCAGTCTTCGCGCTGGTTACATCCCTGGCACTCATGTCGTGGGTTTTGATGGTGAAGCTGACACAGTTGAGTTGAAACACATTGCGAGAAGTCGGGCTGGGTTTGCAGTAGGTGCTGTGATGGCAGCCGAGTGGATTAATGGCAAAAGAGGATTTTACACCATACAAGATTTTATCTCGGACCTCATAGGCAAGTGACTGCAATGATAGTGATGAAATTTGGCGGCACCTCAATTGGCAATTCTGGAATGATAAAAAGAGTTGCTGAAATTGTGGAATCCGAAGTTCGAAGGAATCCTGTAGTAGTTGTCTCTGCTTTCAATGGTGTTACTGATGAGCTTATGAAATTGGCAAATGATGCAATAAATGGCGATTTTAATCTAAATGAAATCAAAAAAAGACATTTTGATGTCATCGACGAATTGGATATTGATAAGTCTTTGACATCGCGTGAATTTGAAGAATTAGAAATTTTATTTAAAGGCATATCGATGTTGAAAGAGCTCACACCAAGGACATTGGATAATGTGATGTCTTTTGGCGAGCGAATATCGGCTAAAATAATCGCCGAATATATGGCTAAAAATGGATTGAATGCCAACCCGTATAATTCCTATGACATAGGCTTTGTGACAGATTCGAATTTTGGCAATGCCGAAGTGTTGGAAGAAACAGAGTCTAACATATATAATTTCGTTCAAAATTTTAAAAATTCCATCCCTGTGATTACGGGTTTCATAGCGAAAAATAAGGAAGGCGAAATAACAACATTGGGCAGGGGCGGCAGTGATTACACAGCCTCAATTATTGGCGTTGCCTTGCATGCAGAAGAGGTGCAGATATGGACTGATGCAGACGGGGTTATGACTGCGGACCCAAAAATAGTAGATGGCGCCAAGAACATTGATTTCATGTCCTATGACGAGGCTTCCGAGCTGGCATTTCTTGGCGCTAAAGTTCTCCATCCAAAAACCATTTTGCCTGCAGTAAAGAAAAACATACCAGTAAAAATATTGAATACTTACAATCCAACTCACAAAGGAACAACTATTTTGAAAGAAGTCGACAAAAGCACTGGAGTGACGTCGATAGCATGCAAAAAGAACATAAAAGTTATAAACCTGCGTTCTCCAAAAATGTTTCTTGTATACGGCTTTATCTCCAAAGTATTTGACGCGTTTACTAACTTGAAAATACCGGTAGATATGATATCAACATCCGAAATTAGCGTGTCTATTACTATAGACGGAAAATACAATACTGATGTATTGGTGGAAGAATTAAGAAAACTTGGGGAGGTAGCTGTTAGAAATAACAGAGCAAGCATTTCAGTAGTAGCCACAGCACTTGCTTTCACACCAGGTATAGCTGGTAAGGTATTCTCTTCCTTAGGGAATAATGGTATAAATGTGGAGATGATATCCTCTGGTGCTTCAGAAATAAATGAAAGTTTTGTTGTGAAAGAAGAGGATGCAGATAAATCAGTAAGAATATTGCACAAAACATTTTTTGGGTGAGGCGTATGCGCAAGATGAAAGTTGGCTTGTTGGGTGCAACAGGAATGGTAGGCCAGCGCTTTATCCAGCTTCTTGAGAAACATCCTTGGTTCGAGGTTAGTGTAGTTGCAGCCAGCGAACGTTCTACTGGGAAAACTTATCTTGAGGCTGTTAATAGTAGATGGTTAATGCAAACTGACATACCTAAGAATGTTATTGATCTTATTGTAAGGAGCGTAAATGACGTTGAAAGGATTTCTGAAGATGTTGATTTTGTTTTTTCAGCCCTTGATATGGAGAAAGAAGCATTAAAGACACTTGAAACTAATTATGTAAAAAAGGAAGTACCTGTCGTTTCAAATAATTCTGCACACAGATGGACACAGGATGTACCTATGATAATTCCTGAAATCAATCCTGAGCATCTGAAAGTTATTTTGTCGCAAAAGAAACGGCTGGGGACGAAAAAAGGGTTCATTGTAGTAAAACCAAATTGTTCTATACAGACGTATGTCCCAGCGTTACATGCATTGAGGGAGTTTAAACCAAAAGACGTTTCTGTCTGCACATATCAAGCTCTTTCAGGTGCAGGAAAGACTTTTGAAACATGGCCTGAAATGGTAGATAACGTAATTCCATTCATTAGCGGCGAAGAAGAGAAGAGTGAAAAAGAGCCGTTGAAGATATGGGGACATATTGAAAATGGACATATAATAAATTCCAATGGTCCGAGAATTTCCGCCCAATGTATACGTGTGCCTGTGTCAGATGGACATTTGGCCGCAACCTCAGTATCTTTTGAAAGAAAATCAACACAAGAAAAGATTCTTGAATTGTGGAGAGAATTCAAAGGTAAGCCCCAGGAGCTTAAATTGCCATCAGCACCAGAACAGTTTCTTATGTATTATGATGATGAAAAGTATCCTCAGACCAAATTACAGAGAGATGAGGGGAATGGCATGGCAATTGCGCTTGGTCGTTTGCGAAGTGACAATATTTTTGATTATAAATTTGTATCAATCAGCCATAATACAATTCGTGGTGCTGCAGGAGGAGCGATTTTAACTGCAGAGTTATTGAAGGCTGAAGGATATTTTGAGTAAGGTTTTATGATGGAGCCGAGCGAAAAACTCAAACAATTCTCAACATACTCCTTTGCTGAAGTCGACAAAGCAAAAGATGAGGCTAAAAGGAAAGGATTTAGGATAATAGATTTTGGCGTTGGCGATCCCACTGATTCATTGTTCGAAGGCGCTGTAAAGGGGTTGCAGGAGGGAGTTAAAAAACATGCGGGTTCAGGTTATCCAAGTTACATAGGGATGAAGGAATTTCGCACGGCAGTATCGGAATGGCTGAGAAAAAGATTCGGAGTAGATGCAAATCCTGAGACACAAATAACTGCAACGGCTGGCGCAAAAGAGGCAATATTCCATTTCCCTTTTACTTTTATTGATGCTGGGGATGCTGTGCTAATGCCGTCCATAGGATATCCACCATACAAGGCCGGCACAGTTTTTGCAGGTGGGATTCCGAATTACTATGAATTGAAGGAAGAGAACAATTTTCTACCTGATTTGAATGAAGTGGAAAAAATTTTGAAATCAAACAAAATAAAGATAATCTGGATGAATTATCCGCACAACCCAACGACTGTGATGGCAAATAAGAAATTCTTCAAAAGTATATTGGAATTAGCAAAGAAGTATAATGTGATAATCGCCTCGGATGAGGCGTATACTGAGATGTATGATAAGGAAAAACCTCATTCAATCCTTGAATTTACTGATGATTGGGACAACATAATAGCTTTTCATTCTTTATCAAAAAGAAGCAATGCAACTGGACTGAGAATCGGTTTTGCTGCTGGCGGCGAAAATATTATTAAAAATTACAGAATATTGAGAACGCAAATTGATTCTGGTGTTGCAAACGCTGTGCAAGAGGCGGCGATTGCTGCATGGAAAGATGAAAAGCATGTTGAAAACATGAGGCAAGCTTACAACAAAAGAAGAGAGATTATGACAAACGCGTTGAAGAATATGGGAATCAAATATTGGGCTGAAGCAACATTTTATATTTGGGCTAAAGTATCCAACTCGATTGAATTTTCAAAAAAGCTTCTTCAACTTGATCAGAAGAGAAGGATTGGAATAAACATTACGCCAGGACGTATGCTGGCGCTAAACAATGCTGAAAATGCGGATAAGTATGTGAGATTTGCTTTGGTGCCTTCTTTGGAAGATACTAAGTTAGCTGCTGACTTGATTAGAGAACACTTAGTTTAACGTCTTTCAGCGGTAATCCCCACTAGTACAAGGCATACAATAAGATCCTTCAACAGAAGATATCAAAGGACTAGAGCATCTTGGACATGAGTAACTTTCAGTGTTATCTAGAACTGGTAGGTTATTAGATTTATAAGGTATAGGTATTTCATTGCTGTCAAATCCCGTCTTTCTCACTATATCAGACACTTCTTCAATAACTCTACGACTTAAAACCATAATTAATTCTAACTTTTAATACTTTAATAATTTTATTGAATGTATGGAACTTGGAATAACAAAGATGCATGGCATAGGTAACAGTTATATATTGATAGAAGATTTAAAAAGAAATTTAGAATCAAAATACTCCGCTATCGCAAAATCGATTTCTGATAAAAACTTTGGCATAGGCTCTGACGGCATCCTTGTTGTAAACAAGGGGAAACTAGCGAAATATTGGATGCGTGTTTTCAATCCAGATGGAAGCGAGGCAGAGAAGAGTGGCAATGGTCTCAGAATGTTTGTTAGATACCTTTATGACAAAAAATTAATAGGAAGAGAGGCAGAAATAGAAGTTGGTGGGAAGCAGGGAGGGAAAATTGTCAAATCCCTAATTAATAGAGACGGTTCAGTAACAGTTGATATGGGAAAAGGCGAGATTTTGGGGAAAAAAACGTTAGAAATCAATGGCACCAAATTTTCTGGTGTCCGCTTATCAGTGGGCAACCCGCATTTTGTAGTATTTGCAAATAGTGAAAGGGAAGCCAAGAACAACGCACTTAAGTACGGCTCTGCAATCGAGAATCATGAAAAATTCAAACCCGATAGAACGAATGTAGAGTTTGTGTTTGTCAAAGGAAAAACTGACATAGTTCTTAATGTGTGGGAGAGGGGCGCTGGACTTACTCTTTCATCTGGTACAGGATCTTGTGCGGGAGCTTTCACGTCATTCAAGGAAACTAAAGTGAAAAATAAAGTAAATGTTAATCTCCCTGGAGGTAAGCTCATAATAGAAATTAAAGATGATGATGACATTTTGATGACAGGTCCTGCCGAATATATTTTTACTGGCGTTATTGATCTGGATAAATTATTGAAGTGAATCTTATGTGGTGGGAAGTTAAGGGACATCTTGAAGTTAGAAGTGGTGAACTTTACATAGCAAATTCTTCTGCAACTGAACTTGCAAAGAAATTTGGAACACCACTGTATGTTTATAACACCAAAAGAATTCAGGAAATCTATCGAAATTTCTATGATACAATGAAAAAACATACTGATTTAGAAGTTCGAGCGCATTATGCGATGAAGGCAAATTCAAATCGAGAAATACTCAAGGTGCTTTTGAAGGAAGGTGCTTGGATAGATGCTGTATCTCTTGAGGAAGCCAAAGCAGCTATTGAAGTTGGATTTCCAGCTAGGAAAATATTATTCACAGGAACAAGCGTTAGTAATGAAGACATGCAGCAATTAGTTGAAATGGGTGTAAGGATCAATATAGATTCGTTATCACAATTGAAGCGACTAACGGCTATTGCATCTGATATAGAAATTTCATTTAGGATGGATCCAGGAATAGCAGGGGCTGGGCATAGCTGGAAGACCATTACAGCAGGTAAAGAATCGCATGGGTTGCCAATTAAATTTTCCATTCCTGAAGACGAAATTCTAAAGGCTACGAAATTAGCCAAGTCTTACGGGTTCAAGGTTGTTGGTCTTCATGAACACATAGGATCAAATTGGAGAACTGATAAAGAGATTGACGAATTTCTGCAGACAGTTGACGTTGTCTTGAAAAAAGCAAGGCAGATGACAGATATATTGGGTTATGATTTGGAGTTTGTTAATTTTGGTGGCGGACCTGGTGTGAGATACGAGAAAGCTCATCCGGATTTTCCGTTGGAGAGGTATGCAAAAGAGACATTCAAAAAAGTAGAGCAATCGAGAATAGATGTTGGCGCTATTTGTTTTGAGCCCGGCCGCTATTTGGTAGCTGATGCTGGATTGTTATTGGTGGAAGTAGTTGATGTCAAGGAAAGATACGGTGACCTTATTGTTGGAGTTAACAGTGGGTTTAATCATCTTGTCCGCCCTGTATTTTACGGTTCTTATCATGAGATAATAAATTGTTCTAAGGCTGATGCTAAGGCTGATACAAAGGTTGTAATTGCTGGCAATCTTTGTGAAACCGGGGATGTTTTTACACCTGAACCAAGGATGATGCCTAAACCTTCGGAAGGTGATGTGCTTGCAATACATAATGCCGGCGCTTATGGCTTTACTATGGCATCAGGTTACAACATGCGTAGTCTGCCGAAAGAAGTTGTGCTGAAATAAGTTGGATGAATCAAAGTTAAATGAATAATCGATAAAATAAAAGTATGCAGAAAAAGAAATGGATTTACTGGACAGACAAACTGGCTAAAGACATTATAGATAGGGAAAAGAAGCTGAAGCGTGGAATTAAAGTTTTTAGGACGGAATCTGGCTTGGGCGCCAGTGGTTTCCCCCATATAGGTAGTTTCGGTGATGTAGTAAGAAGCTACAGCATTTCCCTCGCTTTGAAGGACGCTGGAGTAAAATCAGAATTCATTGCTTATTCCGATGATAGAGATGGCCTGAGAAAAGTTCCGCTCACGCTGCCAAGTTCACTGGAAAAATTCATCGGCATTCCAGTGACGGATATACCAGATCCTTTCAATTGCCACAGGAGTTATGGCGAGCACATGAGTTCTCTCTTGGTTGATGCGATGGAGATGACCGGGATAGAATATACCTTCCAGTCGGCGGCAGAGAATTACAAAAAAGGCGTGCTGGACGATGAGATTGAAGCTATTCTGATGAATGCAGAAAAGGTTGGACAGATAGTCAAAAAGCTGACAGGTCAGGAAAAATTCACGCAGACACTTCCCTATTTCCCAGTTTGTGAAAAGTGCGGCAAACTGTATACTACTCGAGCTTACAAATTGCTTGAAGGGGAGCACAAAGTCTTGTATGCGTGCAATCAGGAATTTTCAGGAAAAAATCTCAACAATGGAAAGGAAATAACCATCAAAGGCTGCGGACACAAAGGCGAGGCGTCTTATTTCAAAGGCGATGGAAAATTGAGCTGGAAGCCTGAATTCGCAGCTAGGTGGAGGGCCTTGAAAATTGTTTTTGAGCCATTCGGCAAGGACATCAGGGATTCTATAATTGTAAATGATGCCATCTGCAGGGAAATTCTGAATTTCGAGCCCCCATTGCATGTCATGTACGAAATGTATCTTGACAAAGGCGGCAGGAAAATCTCCAAATCTTACGGAAACGTTTTCACGCCGCAAGTCTGGTTCAATTACGGCAGCACACAAAGCTGCATTTTGCTGATGCTGAAGAGATTCGAAGGGACAAGGGAATTGGACGTAAGCGACATCCCAACCTACATGGACGAATTTCTCAGATTGTCAAAAATTTATTTTGGCTTGGAAAAGGTGGAGGATGAGCATGATTTTGCCAACATGAAAAGACTGTTCGAATATGTGCATTCCCTCAGGCCGCCAAAAAAGTTTGAAATTCAAGTACCTTACCATGCGATGGTTGAGATTGCCAAAATTTTGCCAGAAAAGAATCAAGTTAATTTTGCCATCGGAAAATTGAAGGAATTCGGGTATCTGAAAAAATCAAATAAAAGTCTCGAAGCAAAAATGAAATTACAATTGGAGTTTGCCAAGAATTGGGTCAAGGATTTTGAGAGGAAGGAAGTTCCAAAGATAGTTTTATCAAAGCGGGAGAAAGATGCTATTGCAGAGCTTATAGACATCATAAAAATTGAGGATGACGAAGCGGTATTGCAGAAAAGGATATTTGACATCGCCGACGAATTCCGCATACAGCCTAAGAGATTTTTCCAGATACTTTATACCATCTTGTTGAATTCTGAAAGAGGCCCGAGACTGGGGCATTATATATTTCAGGTCGGCAAGGATGAGATAATCAAAAAGCTGAAATCAGCCCTTTAACAAAGGCAAAAATAATTTAAGGTTCTACTATATGTAGGTTGAAATGCTTTCTGCCGACTCAAGAATATTCAAAAACGAGGAAGTGCTGTCATCAGACTATTTGCCAGAATTGCTGCCGCATAGGGAGCAGCAGATAAAGCAGTTGGCAGATAATTTGCTGCCGGCAAGCAGAGGCAGGCAGCCGCAGAACACATTTCTGTTTGGCTCTCCAGGAATCGGCAAGACAGCATCAGTGAAATACGTCTTCCGGGAGTTCGAGGAATATTCCGGAATCAAAACAATCTACATAAATTGCTGGGATTACAAGACAGCGACTGCAGTGCTGTCGAAAATCGTAATCGAGCTGGGCTATCCTGTGCAGCGCAGGGGACTTGGAAAGGATGAAATATTCGACCGTCTCATGGAAGTTTTGAACAAATCCAGCAGAAGTTTGATAATCTGTTTAGACGAAGTTGACCAACTGCAACAGGAGGCATTGTACGATTTGTCAAGACTGAAAACAAAAAATCCGCTGGGCTTGGTCGCAATCTCAAACAATCCATTTATTTTTGCAGACATTGAGCCCAGGATAAAAAGCAGTTTGGCAGTCGATGAAATCGAGTTCAAGCCTTACAGTTTGATGGAGATGAAAAGCATCCTTCAGGAGAGAGTAAAGCATTCGATTAATTTGGTTGAAGATGGTGTTGTATTGCTTGCAGCCAATCGTGCTGTGCAAAAAGGCGGTGATGTTCGCGTGGGATTGCAGTGCCTGCTTAGGGCTGGCAGGATTGCCGAGCAGGAAAATTCTAACAACCTAAAGGTTGAGCACATTAGAAATGTCCTGAAGGAAGTGAGAGAAGTAAAGCCGGAAATACTGAAGGGAAAAATTAGTGATGAAGAAAAGGCGATTCTTGGAATTTTGAATGACGGCAGGAAGTGGCAGTCGGGTGAATTGTATGAAGAATATTGCAGGCTGGT
>CAYITO010000022.1:5321-12154 GCA_964366355.1 uncultured archaeon | reverse complement strand
GTTCTAGCCAGGCTAAACTACACCAGCGTAATATCTAATTGTCTATAATCATTTAAAAATCCAAAAATTCCAATAAAAATATGTTCCTAGTAATCTTTGGCCCTCCAGGTTCTGGCAAAGGCACGCAAACAAAGAAAATTTCCGAGATGTACAAAATAAAGCAAATTACGACAGGCGACATTTTCAGGGCGCATATGAACGATGACACACCATTGGGGAAGAAGGCCAAGGAATACGTCAACAAGGGTTTGCTGGTCCCAGACGATATCATAAACAGAATAGTTGAGGAAGAACTGAAGAAGAGGGAATACAGGAAAGGCTTTATTTTGGACGGGTATCCGAGAACCATGAATCAAATGGTGTTTTTGAAAAAAATTTTGGGAAAGTTGGAAATACATTTGGATGCAGTGATAAATCTGGTTGTTGACGAGAAGGAGATAATTAGGAGATTGACGAGCAGAAGAACTTGCCCATCATGCAAATCGATATTCAATCTGATTTTCAATCCGCCCAAGAAAGCGGGAATTTGCAACAATTGCGGAGGGAAATTGATCCAGCGGGACGACGACAAAGAATACGTGATTAAAGAAAGGCTGAATGTATACAAGAGGCAGACAGAGGAAGTGCTGCAATTCTACAAGAAAACAGGAATTTTGCATAATGTCAATGGCCAGCAGGATGCAGGAAAAGTTTTTGAAGATATCCGGCGAATTCTAGATAATCCGAAGTGATGTTATGGAGAGGACGCTTATTTTGATAAAGCCTGATGGTGTAAAAAAAGGACTTGAAAAAAACATAATCAAAAGATATGAAGACGCTGGATTGAAGATGGTAAAAAGAAAAGAGATTATTCCAACATTGCAGTTGCTTAGAAGACATTATTCCGCCCATGTTGCAAAGCCGTTCTATCCTGATTTGGAAAAGTTCATGTCCTCAGGTCCAGTAGTTGTGATGCTATTTGAAGGTACTAATGCAATTGCCGTAGCAAGAAGAGTTACCGGAGAGACCGATCCTGCAAAAGCAGAGAAGGGAACTATACGAAGAGATTTAGGCGACTTGTCGTTGCCGGATGATGATAGGATAATGATGAATCTTGTGCATGCTTCTGCGACCAGAGAGGAAGCTGAGAGGGAAATTAAGTTGTGGTTTGGAAAATAATAATGTTTCGTGTATCGGTGTGGTGGGAAACCTAAATTAAGGCAGCAAAAATAATTGGTAAAATTACTGTTGCGTCTCCTTCTATTGTAATATGCTTCGCTTTTTCATTAATTTTACCCCATGAAATAGCTTCTCGTGTTCTGGCTCCAGATAGACTTCCGTCATATTCTTGAGCAGTAGTGATATATACAACATTGTTTAACCCACCTCTAAATTGGCTGTGCCAGATAACATGATGTTTTGATATACCTCCGCCAATAATTAATGCTCCTGATCTTTTTGCATTCCAAACCAAATCGCTCAACAACTTCTCATCCTTCAAAACATTGATTTTAAAATCATGATTTTGCGAATACTGCCACAACTGATATCCCACAGCACCGTCTGTTATTCCTGGTACTATCATAGGTATCTTATTTTTCCAGCACCAGTACATAATCGAATCACTTTTCAATGTCTTGCCAATCTCCCAAACCAACTCATAAGTGGCCAATTCTTTTTGCGGTAATTCTTTAAGCAATTCTCTCATCTTTTCTTCTATAACTAATCCATACGATTCATTCGGGACTAGAATGTTTCCTAATCTATTGATTCCTTTTTTATGCAATTCCGCATCATCCATGTCAAAACTACCATGATAATAGTCCTTGAAGCTTCTGGTCAAATCATGGTCCAGCGTCCCGCAGGTAGTGATAACGACATCAAACCACTTCTCCTTTATCATATCCCTAATCACTCCTCTGGTTCCTGTAGCGATGATGTCGGCTGGGAATGATAGGAAATTCAAAGAATCCTTGTCACCAACCATCCTTTTTACAATGTCAGCGCCTACTGCAAGTTTCTTGGATGTAAATCCGCCGCTTGCCTCCATTTGTCTGACTAGCTCATTCGCATCTATTCCGCTTTTAATGCTGTAGTCTTTGACTGGTATCATAGAACCATTTTGAATTTAATAATATTTAGCGATTAATATGTATAGTAAAGTATGAAAAAGGATTTCCTGTCTATTTTGGACATGAACAAAGCTGAAATAAATGATATTCTAAAGTTAGCAGAAAAGATGAAAAAATCACCTGGGAAATATTCCAATTCCTTGGCTGGAAAGACATTGGTGATGTTTTTTGAAAAGCCGTCTACAAGGACCATCCTCTCTTTTGAAATAGCGATGACGCAACTGGGCGGGCATGCCATATTTTTTGGAAAGGACAGTCATTTCTACGCAACAGGCGAAGACATTTTTGACACAGCGAAAGTCATCTCAAGATATGCGGATTTCCTAATGGCGCGAGTAAATTCACATGAAACTCTCAAGCAATTTGCAAGTTATTGCGATATTCCTGTTTTGAACGGTTTGTCGGATTTGGAGCACCCGTTCCAGGCGCTTGCAGACTTAATGACTATTGTGGAAGTTAAAGGCCTGAAGAACGTGAAGGTTTCCTATGTTGGCGACGGCTACAATGTTTGCAATTCTTTGATGCTGATATGCGCGATGCTTGGAATAAATATCTCAATAGGATGTCCGAAGGAATATGCACCTTTGACAAAATTACTAATGCCTTCAATGAAACCATATGTTGAAATCACACAAGACCCCAGAGCGGCAGTGAAGGACGCTGATGTAGTTTATACTGATACATGGATTTCAATGGGTTTGGAATCCGAAAAGGGAAAGCGAATTAAGATATTCTCGCCCTATCAAGTCAATTCAAATCTTATGAGGCATGCAAAGAAGGAGGCTGTGTTCATGCACTGCCTCCCTGCACATAAGGGAATGGAGGTCACAGAAGAAATAATGGAAGGTCCAAATTCAGTAGTCTTCCAGCAGGCAGAAAATCGTTTGCATGCGCAGAAAGCGTTTCTAGTCCTTCTGGGAAAGCAAAAATTTTCTTGAAAGGTTAATTACTTTTGCAAAGAAATATTAGTTATGCTTAAAGACGAAGTAATAAAAATTCTAGAATCTGTTGGAATACGAACAATCAAGGAAGTTCTGGAAGTCCCTGCAAGAGAAGAATTCGGTGATGTTGCGTTTCCGTGCTTTGGTTTAGCTAAACAAGAGCATAAAAATCCTCATGAAATTGCCGAAGAGTTGGTTAAGAAAATAAGAATTTCCAAAAACCCTTTGATAATAAAGACAGAGGCCAGGGGCGGATATGTCAATTTCTTTTTTTATTGGGAAAAAGTTGCTGAAAAGGTTTTGAGCAGGATATTGTCAAACAAAAAAATTGAACTTGGAAAGAACAAGAAGATAATGATCGAATACTCGCAGCCTAATCCCGTCCATCCGATGCATATTGGGCATGCGCGAGGGACTTTTTTGGGCGACGTTTTGGCTAATTTGTACGACTACCTAGGCTACAGGACAGTAAGAGCAAACTACATGAATGACATAGGCTTGCAGGTGGCGAGATTAGTCGTGGCGTATAAACTTTGGGCAGAAAGCAAACGGCCTAAAGGAAAGCCGGATTTCTGGCTCTGGCAGTATTACATCAAATTCCATGAGGAACTTGGTAAGAATGCAGCATTGGATGAAAGCGCAAGGGGGCTGTTAAGAAAGTTTGAATTGGACAAGGATAGCAAAACCATCAAGCTTTGGAACAAGATTGTTAGATGGTGCATGCAGGGGTTTGAAGAGACTTACAAAAATCTCGATATCAAGTTTCATGTTTATTTTTACGAAAATGAATTCCGCGAATTAGGCAAAGAGTTGGTAAATGATATTCTCGATCGGGATATGGCATTTAAATCACCCGAGAGTGCTGTGGTTGCAAATTTGGAAAAATACGGATTGCCGAATTGCGTCATCTTGAGATCTGACGGGACCGGTTTGTATATCACAAGCGATTTGGCATTGACAGTCAGGAAATTCCAAAAATACAATCTGCACAAATCCATATGGGCCGTTTCTTCCCAGCAAAACCTCCACTTCAAGCAGTTGTTTAAAATTTTAGAATTATTGGATTACAAATTTGTGAAGGATTGCCACCATTTATCATTTGAACATGTCAATCTGCCAGAAGGAAAGATGTCTTCTAGGGAAGGCAGAGCTGTAATGTTGGATGAAGTGATTGCAAGTTTAACAAAACAAGCTATGAAAGAGGTTGAGAAAAGAAATCCAAGACTCTCAAGACAAAAGAAATTAAGTATCGCCAAAAAAATAGCAGTAGGCGCTATGAAATATTCAATTTTGAAAATCGAGCCTGAAGATTCGATCACATTCGATTGGAAGCAAATGCTGAGTTTTGAAGGCAACACTGGGCCATATATTCAGTATGCACACACTAGATGCTTAGGTATATTGAAGAAGGCGAAAAAACATCAAACAATTTTATTTTCAAAATTATCGCCGCATGAAAAACATCTGATTAAAGTTTTGATGAATTTTTATGATGTCGTGATGAGCGCTGCCAAAGATTATCGGCCAAATTTCATTTGCAATTATGTTTATGAATTGGCAACAACGTTCAGCAATTTCTACCAAAATTGTCCAGTTCTGAAGGCGGAAGACAAAAGACAACGAGATTTTCGCCTGACACTTGTCACTGCCACAAAAGTCGCCTTGGAGAATTCTTTGAAGCTTCTGGGAATAAAAGTTCCTGAGAGAATGTAATCAGAATCTGAAAACAAAGTACATTGCAGACAGGATGATAAAAACTATCGAAAGAACCAAGGAAAGCTCAGAAACCTTAACACCAAAAATAAACTGCCGAATAATTTCCGCCGATAACACGAGCCCAACTGCAAATCTAATAATGCTGCCTATACTTACCATAGACCATCAATTTTTGGTAATTTCCTTTACTCTTTCCGCCACATAAATGGCGGCGTTTCTTATACTTTCTTGTGTCGATGCCGCAATGTGTGGTGTCAATAGCAAATTATCATTTTCCTTTGCATATTTTACCAATTCGTTTCCGCTTTCAATGGGTTCTATACTGTAAACATCCAAAGCAGCCCCGGCTATAATACCATTTTTCAAAGCCCTTACCAATGCTTTTTCATTTACAATTTTCCCGCGTGCAACATTTATTAAAAATGCATCCCTTTTCATCATCTGCAATTCCTTGTAATCTATCATATTTTCTGTGACCTTTGTCAGCATAGAATGAATAGTTATGATATCAGATTTTTTCAAGACATTTTCCAATGAGGTTAGTTCAACATTCAATTCTTTTGCGTTCTCTGCAGTTACATACGGGTCATGTGCTATGACTTTCATTCCGAATGCAGCCGCATAATTTGCAACCCTCCCGCCTATCTTTCCCAAACCAACAATACCTAGAATTCTGCCCCTCACTTCTCTTCCAAAAAACTTGTAGCGTTCCCACTTGTTTTCCTTCATACTTTCGAACGCCCATGGTATCCTTCTTACAAGGGCCAATATCAATGCAAATGTATATTCGGCGGTAGGCAGGGAATGAGTTCCTTGGAGATTGATTATTTTTATTCCTCTTTTTTCCGCTTCAGCAACATCTATGTGGTCTATCCCAGTAGTGGCAGACGCGATTACCTTGAGCCTTTTCGCATCCTTCAAAACCACTTTGTCAACCAAAGTCTCAATCCTAACTACCAAAATATCGACATCTTTTATTTCATTCAGCAATTGCTTCCTGCTCAGCCTTTTGTTGACAACAGTCCCAATTTTCTTGAATATTGAAATTGCATCTTCTGGAAAATATTCTGGTTCTGTGACCAAAATTTTATTCATACTTAGCTATCTCTTCCCTTACAATATCTTCTGCAAACTTGAAAAGTTCCTTTGCCTTCTCGACAGATTTCGCCTCAGAATTAATTTTTATCGCTGGCACGGTGTTTGAAGGCCTGATCAAAACCCATCCATCACTATCCAGCACTTTTATGCCATCCATGTCAATTATTTTGTAGCCCAAATCGAAGAATCTTTTCATCAAGTTCTTCACAACATCAAACTTTATTCTATCCGAACATTCTATTTCCCTGACAGGCACAGACGGATAGACAGGTACGGCATCAACATATTTTGAAAGTGGCTTATCACTATTGGACAATAATTCAACCATTTTTACAGCTGCAAAAACTCCATCATCAAACCCGTAAATGTCTGAAAAGAACAGATGATTACTGTGCTCCCCGCCAAATATCGCACCCTCATCCAACATCCTGTTTCTTATGTACCCTCTGCCGACTCTGTTGATTAAAGGTATGCCTCCGTTTGCCTTGATGATTTCTTCCACAGCAGTAGAGCAACATATATCAAAAACTATCTTAGAATTTTTCTTTTCTTTTAAAATTGATGATGCAAAAATCGGTATTGTTAGATTTCCAGATGACACATACCTTCCTTTCTCATCAACAAATGCAACCCTATCGCCATCGCCGTCAAATGCTATTCCTATATCCGCCTTTTCCTTCAGGACAATTTCCCTAAGCACTGAAAGCACTTCGGCCGTAGGATCCGGGGAACGGTTTGGAAATCTTCCGTCAAGCTCTTCATTTATTGTCACAACTTCGCAGCCAAGCTTCTCTAGAATTTGCGGTGCTGTAAGCGCGCAAACACCATTGCCGGTATCAAGTATAACTTTCAATTTCTTTTTTAATTTGACCTTACCAATAACAAATTTTACATACTCGCCAATTACTTCGCGCTGAGTGATAAAACCACTTTTTGCAGATTTGTTGAATTTTTGTCCCATGAAAAT
>CAYITO010000022.1:0-5311 GCA_964366355.1 uncultured archaeon | reverse complement strand
CAGCCCAAGATTTTCCGAGATGCTTGCCCCGTTCCTTCCACATAACTTGAAACCATTCCACTCCGGAGGATTGTGCGATGCAGTAATCATCACGCCGCCATCCTTGTTGAAATATTCGATGGAAAAATACACAACAGGCGTTGTAACAACACCTACATCAATGACATTGCATCCTACAGAAACCAGCCCGTTGACAAATGCCTCTTTGAGAGCACTGCCACTCAACCTTGCATCCATTCCTACAATAATTTCCTTGCCACTGCCTATGAAAGAACCGAAAGCTTTGCCAAGCCTTTCAGCCAACTCAGTAGTCAAATCTTTGCCGAAAATTCCCCTTATGTCATATGCTCTGAATATGTGTTCATCAACCATAATTTTCATCTATAAATTGTCTGGCAAGCTCTATTTCTCTTGCATCCCTAGGATCTGTCCAGAACCCTTCTATCTGGACATAACCGACATTGTAATTATTTTCTATAAGTAGTTGTATTGCATCGGTCAATTCATATTCGTTTCTCTTCGAAGGCTTTATTTTTTCTATATAGCTAAATACAGCCGATGGCAAGACAAAGAGCCCCGCCAGTACGAGATTAGACACTGCAACTTCCGGCTTTTCTACAATCCCAATCACCCTGTCGCCTTTGGTTTCAACAATCCCGTATTTGCTCACATCATCCATCTTCTTTACTGCCAAAATACCATCATGTTTCTTTTGTGCATCCATAAGTTTCCCAATTGCAGCAGGATCGAATAAATTGTCCCCGTATACAAGAAGGAACTTTTCGCCCTTGATTTTGTTTTTCGCATACCTGACAGCATCCGCAGTCCCACCTTTCGGATTCTCTTGGACGACGTATTCTATTGCCACGCCAAAGTCCCTCCCATCCTGAAAGAAATTCATTATCTGTTCTTTCTTGTGTTGGACAACAATCGTAATGTAATCTACACCATACTTTTTTAAAATCTCGACAGTATATTGCAGAAGCGGCTTGTCGTTTAACCTTAGCATGACTTTTGGTATTTCCTCGCCGATGACTGGTCTTAACCTGGTTCCCAAACCGGCTGCCAAAATTACTGCTTGCATACTATCACTTTTGAGTTAAATAAGCCAATAGCAATAGTAAAGTTCAAGGACTTTAATTATTTAATGGTTTCCCATCAAACGCGCGCGAGAAACTTTTCATCCAAAAGCCAATCAGATACAATGGACCCTATCACCCTAAACGAGTTGCCAATGACATGTTGAAATAAATGTAAGCGCCATTAAACTGTTTAATCTAGAGTAAATTTGGTCATTGGAGCAGGTATTGGAAGTTATCCTACCGTTTCCAAAAGGAAGCGAAACTTGATTCCAACCAGACTCTAAATTCAAAGTATACGAGCTACGAATCGGAACAGTATCAACAGCAAAAACAGTATTAACAACCAAGTCCAAAATGTTTCATAATTTCTCCATTCACCTTGTTTTCTTAAGTTTACTGTAATTGCTATAAGTAGAATATTGGTAGGCTAGAAAGAATATTGTAAGCCAAATTGCGTTTATCCAATGGTTGAGCAACGGCTTGCTGATAACAGCATTGAAAATTATGTTTAAGATAGAGAATATAGCGAATAGGATTATACCGTATAGAATAACGCCAGCCACCCCCTCTTTGAATAGTGAATATGTGAACTTAGTATAAGAATCTAACTTTGCCTTAGCTAAGGTTTTCGCATTGTCCCTCACGAACATTTCAAAACTAAATATTGCCGTTAAACCTATAAGGGCAAAAACACCTAAGATTATAAGCGGCTCTCTAAGAGCAATAGCACCAAGCATTACTAACACTAAAAGTACCATAAACAGCCTAATTGAAGTCGCTTTTTTCATATTGTTAAAAATTTGAACTTAGGCTATATATATATTATTCTTAGCTCGTCCTTTAATTTCTAGTTAGATATTGTTACCAATTAGCAAGTCCTACAAGTCTAACCTCATCTCTATCCCGTGCTTGTGAAAACCGAGTTTCCCATAGAAAGGCAAATTTTCTTCAACACAGTTGAGTATAACCTTATAACATCCAGCAGCTTTCGCAACTTCTAATGCCCTTTCGATTAGTGCCTTTCCAATACCCATTTTCCTAAAATCCTTATGCGTGACCACATCTTCTATGTGACCCACCTTTCCGCCTTCGTGAATGAACTTTTGCTCAATAATCAATGTAGTTGCGCCCATTACCTTTCCATCTTCATCCACTGCAACAAAAATTTTGTTGTCGGGATTTGATTTTATTTTCTTGAAGATTGTTTTCAGTTGAGAATCGCTGAGGTTGCCAACAGTCCTCAAGAAATTCAGAGTTTCTATGAAGCCATTCTGCAAATCTTTCTCTTCCAATTCTCTTACTGAAAATTTCATTCAATCACTTCACTGTAACAGACTTGGCAAGATTTCGGGGACGATCCGGATCATGGCCTCTCAAAAGCGCAAGCTGATAACCAAGAATTTGTATTGGGATTATTTGCGCTATAGGGTTCATATGCCCAACTTCCGGAACTTTGATGAAGAAGTCGAAGACTTCATTATTCTTAGAAGCAACTCCTATGATATAGCCGCCCCTGCTTTTGATCTCAATTGCATTTGATATCGTCTCCTTCTCATTGTCTTCTGACAGGAATGCTATGCATGGCGTCCCCTTCTCTATCAATGTGATTGGTCCATGCTTCAATTCCCCACCCGAAAATCCCTCTGCATGGATGTAAGAAACTTCCTTGATTTTCAATGCCGCTTCCAATGCCGTGGGGTATTGAAGCCCCCTTCCGATAAGAAATATATGCTGGGAATCCTGCAACTTCTCTGCCAACTGCTTTATACCTTCCTTGGTGTTTGCAGATGTCAAATTGTAAATCAAATTCCACAGATATTTCAATTCTTGCTTGCCCCTTTCGTAGTTTCCAGCCAAAGCATATGCCAGCAAGGTAAGTATTGCCAATTGTGAGGTGTAAGTTTTGGTTGCAACAACTGATATCTCCGGTCCGGCGTGCATCATCAGAGACGTGTCGGAATATCTGTGCAAAGAGGAGCCCATCACGTTTACTAATGAAATTACTTTGCTGTTTTTGCTTTTTGCAGTCTTAACTGCATCCAATACATCTGCAGTCTCTCCGCTCTGGGAAACAGCTATGACCAATGTCTTGTCAGTGAGAAAATCTTCGTAGCTTGGAAATTCCGATGCCACAACAACATTCACATGCATCTTGGCTATTTCTGAAAACAGATAGCTTGCAGTGAGGCAGGCATGATAAGACGTCCCGCATGCAACAAAGAAAACACCTTTTGCATCCTTCACCTGCTGTGCGATTTCGAAAATAATCGCCTTGTCTTGTTCGATCGCCCTTTGAATCGTTTCAACCTGTTCGGATATCTCCTTCAGCATGAAATGGTCGAAATTGCCTTTGATAGCCTGCTCAAGCTTCCATTCAACAGTATCAACCGGTCTGGTGACTTCTTTATTTTCCAGAAGATTGAAAATTGCCAAACTATCCCCCAAAAACACCACATCACTGTCATGCAGGTAAATTACATTCTTAGTATTCTCGAGGAAGGACGGTATGTCGCTTGCTACAAAATAACCAGAGCCTGCTACACCCAAGACCAAAGGCGCGCCCTTTCTCGCTGCTATCATCTTCTTTTCTTCGGCATTCAGCACGATTATCGCATAACTCCCTTCCAATTTCCTCAGGGCATCTTTGGTGGCATCCTCGAATTTCTTGCCATTGCCCATTTCAAATTCTATCAGGTTTGGTATGACTTCTGTATCGGTGCTGCTGTAAAACCTAAACCCCTTCTCCTTGAGAAAGCCTTTCAATTCTTGATAATTTTCTATTATACCATTGTGCACTACAGCGATTTTGCCATTGTTTGAGACGTGCGGATGAGCATTTTCTTTTGTAACGCCGCCATGCGTGGCCCAGCGAGTATGTGCAATGCCAATAGTTCCTTTTAATTCGGTGAAATTCAGCTTTTCATTGACGTGATCAATTTTCCCAACATCTTTTTTGATTAAAATCCCATTTTCAGAAATAGCAGCAATACCACATGAATCATAGCCACGATATTCCAATTTCTTCAAGCTATCCAATAGAATGTTACCTATATCAGTCCTATTGCCAATGTAACCTACTATACCGCACATTTTAAACACTCTTAGAAGCAGAATTATTTGGGTTTCTTTTTAAATAGGATATATGGAACATCATTTCATTCATATAAGCTAACTCAACCGATAGCGATTTAAAGTTTTTAAATGCCTAAGGCATCAATCGAAGAAGTCAAGACTTCCTGCAATCAATTAAAAAAATCAGAATCGAACACTAAAGATTAAATCTCGCCTTTATTGTCTATCAGCCAATTCTCTATGCCCTTCTTGACATCAATGACATTTTCTTCGCCATTTGGCAGCTTTCTTTTGATGGTTATAGGTATGATCTTTTCAGTGAATTCTTTTTTTGAAATTTCAATAGGACTGACTTCTTCTGCTTTAATCAAAATAGGTGCACCTAGGGAAACCTGTAGAGCTCTTGCGCCAATGAGCCTTGCGACTTCGAATCTTGTCAATCTATCCTTTGGCCAAATCAAAATTTCACCTGGAAGCAGTAAACGCATGAAGTTTGCTCCATGAAGTAATATTTCTATTTCTTATATGAGTATAAAAACTTTTGCGAGACGCGATTTTCAGTATAAGTTGCATGCAATTTCTAAATGTTGACAAAAACTTTAAAGCGTTGATTTGTAAGATTTATTAGGCGATTATTTGGAAACAGTCGGTCTTGTCGGTTTGGGAAAAATGGGTTCTGGAATTGCTGAAAATCTTATGAAGGCCGGCTTCCTTAAGGCAGTCTATAAGAGGACAATTGACGACGAAGTGAAGCAATTGGAAAAAAAAGGAGTTTATGTTGCAAATTCACCTCAAGACCTGGCAAGCAAGGTCGATTTCGTATTTTTATCAATCCCAAATGACGCGGTCGAGGATGTGGTTTTTGGGAGCAAAGGTTTGGCAAATGGTTTGAAGCCAAAAAGCGTCCTAGTGGACACGGGCAAATGCGATCCCAGACAATCGATGCGCATACATGACAAACTCAAGAGCCGCGGAATATTTTTCCTAGACGTGGGCGTCAGTGGAGGGCCATCAAGAGCAAAAAAAGGGGAACTGGCGGTCTGGGTTGGGGGAGAGAAGGAAGCTTATGACAGGCTGGTGAAGATCCTGAATGCAATAGGCAGGCCAGAATATCTCGGACCATCAGGCAATGGCCATAAAATGAAGATGCTGCACAA
>CAYITO010000021.1:11962-12374 GCA_964366355.1 uncultured archaeon | reverse complement strand
CTATGGCTGATGCTTGGTACCAATCAGGTGTAAATCCATATAATAATAGAATTTGTGAAACACCACCCTTTAAATTAAGACTCGGAATAGTCGAATACTTATTTAGAGATGCTGGTTTGTTAGAAGAATCAATAAAAACCGCATTAACTGATAAAAGCATAAGAAGAGATGATCTAGAATTTCACACTGCAGTAAGAGAATGGGCTACTATCATAGGAAATGGGGATGTTTCTGGTTACTACAGACAATTTGCAGATACGAGAGCTTTTTTCCCTCAGCATAGATTAGACGAGGGTATGAGAAGAAGCGGAGAACTTATAAGAAGATTGAGTGAGAACGGCAGCAAAGGTTGTTAGATGATGTATGGAACATCGAATAATTCTAATGAGCTAAGACCGAAACTCCGCCATCA
>CAYITO010000021.1:0-11952 GCA_964366355.1 uncultured archaeon | reverse complement strand
TATACGAGAGAATTTTTCCAAGTTTGATTATAAGAGTGTATGAAAATAAGTGGGGAGCTTATAAGAAGGTTAAGTGAAACTCCAATAAATGGAAGCTAGATTTATATGGAACATAGAATAGCTAGAAGAGCACAAGATGTCGGAGCATCTTTGATTAGACAAATGTTTGTGTACGCAAACGACGTCCCCGGATATGTATCCTTAGGAGTAGGTGTCCCATCATTCGCACTACCAAAATATACAGCCAGAGAGTTAGCTAGTGCCGTAACTAAGTATCGTGGCGGGATTAACAAATATGTGTTGGGTTTAGGCTTGCCTGAGTTAAACCAAGCAGTTGCAAGAAAATTAGAAAGTAATGGCATTCAAGCAGATCCGAAAAGAGAAATTTTAATTACAGCTGGTAGTGCAGGCGGTCTTTCCTGGGCATTTCAAACACTTGTCGATACAGGCAATGAAGTCATACTGCCATCACCAGCTTATTCCAACCATGTTGATGGTGTAAAAATTGCAGGAGGAATTCCAGTATATGTACCATTGCTCGAAGATGATGGATACAGATTAGATGTTAAGAGAATCGAAGAAGCAGTAACAGAAAGAACAAAAGCTATTCTTTTTAGTAATCCTTCAAATCCTACAGGTGCTGTATTTCCCGAAGAAGATTTGAGAGCTCTTGGCGAAATAGCTAGACGGAAAGATCTATATATCTTAGAAGACAATGCATACGCATTTCTCACCTATGATAGAACGCAACACTTTAGCTTGGCCTCAGTACCTGAATTGAGAGATAATGTTTTATCATTCTTTACTGCCTCAAAGGAGGATGCGATGACTGGGTTTAGGGTAGGCTGGGTAGTCACCAATTCATTTTTAATAGAGAAATTATTTAGCATGCAAGATCAGTTTGTGATTTCACCTGCCAGCATTAGTGAATATGGTGCGCTCTTTGCCTTAACGGGTCGACAAGGTCATGTAAAATATTTTAGACAAGAATTATCAAGAAGAAGAGATGTTATGTGCGAAAGGTTGGATAGATTGTCAAATATTTTTACTTACACGAAGCCTCAGGGGGCTTACTATGTATTTCCAAGGTTAGGTGGCAGAATTTTAGAGCGAGAATTCCAATTAACGGACAAAGCACAAGTAAGATTGCAGGAAATTCCAGAGAGGTTGAGAACAAAAGATACGACACTTGCATTAGCATTGTTATTCGAGGCAGGAGTTGTTACTGTGCCGGGAATTGCATTTGGGCCTGAAGGCGAGAGCCATCTTAGACTTTCGTTTGCTGGAGAACGAAAAGATATTGATGAAGGTTTTGACAGAATTGAACATTGGTTAATGGAACGCTCCTTAGTATGATTTCTAATGCGCTAAAGCCGAAACTCCACCATCAACAAGTACAGTTGAACCGGTGATGTAGCTAGCCTCGTCAGAAACTAAAAAAGCTACGATATTCGCAACCTCCTCAGGCCTGCCCAACCTCTTCAATGGTATTGCTTTCAACCTGTTTTTCAATTCTTCTGGAGACGAAAGAACATGCCTTGCCAATCTAGTCTGAATAATCCCCGGAGCAACAGCATTCACCCTTATTCTGGGTGCCAATTCTGTTGCCAGCGATTGTGTTAAGCCCACAACAGCGGCTTTGCTTGCAGCATAAATAGTGCGGCTTGGCTTGCTCCTAAACGCAACATAAGATGCAATGTTAACTATCGCCCCACTTTTCATGTGCGGAACTGCATATTTCGAACAAAACAAAACACTTTTGGAATTTATGCTGATTATCTTTTCCCAATCATTTTCAGTGAGTTTGTCTAACGGTGTTGTATCGAAAACTCCTGCATTGTTTACAAGAATATCTATCCTCCCAAATTTCCTAACTGCAGCTTGAATCAATTTCTTGCATTCAACTGCTTTGCTGACGTCGGCCTTGACAATCATAGAATTGCTGCCGATTAATTTCTGAGTAGATTTTGCCCCTTCCAAATCCTTCGAATAATTGATAACAACCCTGCAGCCTTCTTGGGCCAATCTTGCTGCTATAGCCCTCCCAATGCCCCTACTACTACCAGTGACTATTGCAACCTTGTCCTTCAATCCTTTCATACCAAAAGATATTTAAATTGCTTAATATAATTAAGATTAACGAATTCTCGGTGATTTCTTTTGACACTATTAGACGAAAAACCAGAAATAAGAAAGACAGGAACGACCACGCTCGGCATGGTATGCAGGGATGGCGTAGTCGTAGCTGCAGAAAAGAAGTCTACAATGGGCTATTTGATTGCAAGCAAGGAATCCGAGAAAATCATCCCACTGGAAGACCATATCGCAATGACAATCGCAGGTGCAAGCGGAGATGCACAGGCATTGGCCCGCTACTTAAAAGCCGAGCTGAAGCTTTTTTCGATCCAGAACCAGAGGAAGATTTCTGTTAAAGGCGCAGCATCATTGCTGTCAAACATACTTCAAGGCGGAAGATGGACTTACATGCCTTACATGGTGCAATTGATTATCGCAGGCTATGACGAAAGCCCGGCTATTTTTTCATTGGATGCAATAGGTTCTGTAGAAGAGGAGAAGAAATTCTTTTCGACAGGCTCGGGTTCACCAATGGCGCTCGGTGTTTTGGAAGACGGCTACAGGGAAAACATTTCAGCCGAAGAGGCAAGCAGGCTTGCTTTGAGGGCAATTAGGGCTGCCATAGAAAGGGATATAGGCTCTGGCGGAAAAGCGATAGACGTAGCGATTATCAACAAAGACGGCATAAAGATAACTAGGCATGAGTTGGATAAGATAGCGAAATAATTATCTGTTTTCTGTGAACTCTATGGAAATTCTTGAGAAAGTAAAGTCTTTGCTACCCAAAGAAGCAATAAGTAGAATAGAATTTGAAGGCTCGGAGATTATAGTCTACACCAAAGACAGGGAGTTCTTTAGAACGCATGAAGAGACTGTAAGAGAAGTCGTCGGCCAAATCAAAAAAAGGATTGAAGTCAGGCCAGAAAAAAGCCTGACGATGGACGAGGATGCGACGAAGGAAATAATAAAGCAGCTGGTTCCTGAAGAGGCAAAAGTGAAGAGCATCTACTTCGAGCCCGAAAGAAGTTTGGTTATAATCATTGCCGCAAAGCCGGGTCTGGTAATCGGGCGCGGTGGCGAGACTTTCAGGAAAATAAGATCCGAAACATTCTGGGTTCCCAGAATCGAGCGCGTGCCGGCAATCGAGTCTAATGTAGTTGACGGCATCAGGAAAATGATGCACAGCGAATCTAAGTTTAGAAGGGATTTTTTAAATGGAATTGGCGAGAAGATTTTCGGCGAGACGAAAGCCAAGCGAGACTGGATAAGAATAATAGGTTTGGGCGGGTGGGGGGAGGTTGGAAGAAGCTGCTCGTTGATTGAAACCCCAAAGTCAAAGGTGATCATCGATTGCGGAATCAAAGCGGGTGCGGCGAACGCAGAAGTCTACCCAATTTTCAATACCAAAGAATTTGATTACAATGAGTTGGATGCAATAATTATCTCCCACAGTCATCTCGATCATTGCGGTGCTGTCCCGATTCTATACGAATACGGTTATGACGGCCCTTTGTATATGACTACACCTACATTGGATTTGGCAACTTTACTTTGGCTTGATTACATTGATGTCATGCAGAAGGGAACTACAACGCCATTGTTTACTGCCAAAGGCGTGAAAGACGCTGTCAAGCATGCAATCACCTTGGAATACGGCGAGGTTTCAGATGTCGCCCCTGACATAAGACTTACTTTCCAGTCGTCCGGCCACATTTTGGGAAGCGCATCGCCGCATCTGCATATAGGCGAGGGATTGCACAACATTGTTTATGCATTGGACCAGAAGTTCGGAAGGACTACACTTTTAGATCCCGCATTTACAGATTTCCAGCGAATAGAAACTCTGATAATCGAATCAACCTATGGCGGGAAAGATGACTTCATGCCATTGAGAGCCGAAGCAGAAAGGCAGCTCGTTGATATTGTAAGCAAGACGATGGACAGAAACGGCATAGTTCTCATCCCCAGTTTTTCTGTTGAAAGGGCGCAGGAGGTCATGGCGATATTGGTTGAACATGGTTTTCAACAGAATGTATATCTTGATGGAATGATCTGGGATGCAAACGGGATTTTCACAGCCTATCCGGAATATCTCTCGAGGCACATACAGAAGGAAATTTTCAACAACCAAGACCCGTTTCTCGCGCCTATTTTCAAAAGAATCGCATCGCAGCAGGAGAGGGAAAAAGTATGGGATGACAGGCCGTGCATAATCGTTTCCACGTCAGGCATGATGACAGGCGGTCCTGTGTTGCAGCATTTGCAGGCATTGGCAGAAGATTCGAGAAATACTTTGGTTTTTGTTGGGTACCAATCCGAGGGAAGCCTTGGGAGGAGAATTCAGAAAGGCTGGAGGGAGATTCCGATAGGAACGGAAAACGGGAAAACTATCAGCATACCATTGAACATGGAAATTTACACCGCGGATGGATTGAGCGGACATTCCGATAGAAACCAGCTGCTCAGTTTCATCGGAAGGCTTTCTTCAAGACCGAACAAAGTTATTTGCGTGCATGGCGAGAGCCAGAAGTCAATAGAGCTCGCACGTGCAATCAATAGAATCTTCCGGATCGAAGCTATAGCCCCGAAGAATTTGGAATCAATAAGGCTGAAGTAATTCGGAGGGAAATTCAAATTATTTTTTTCTAAAATCTTGTAAAATAATAGCTGCCAAAATAATAACTAACCCTAGTATAGTTGGGAATAAAAATCCCGGATACGCTGTGATAATGGTAAATATGGAAAGATTTTCATAGGCTTGTCGACTATTTTCAATAAAGCCTTTACTATCTTCGATGCACTTATCGACATTAAAAGTTTCGTTAGAAAACCCTTGCCTAAAACAATAATCGTCAATGGAATTCTTAGCTCTATCGAGTAGATAATTTTTTTGCAAGCCCAAAATAAAATTCGAATAGTAATACACGAAAATTAATGAAGATATGAAACTTATCAGACCGAAAAGAAAAAGATAGTTAGCTATTGTGTCGATGGTTTCTTTTCCCCTATATGTAATTTATTTCTTAGCTATTAGAATGGAAATCCTAATCCCAAATCAAACCTGTAAACTTCGTACATATCTTGGTTAGCAACATTAACATACGAAGTAAGATGCCCAAATTTCAAATTACTCAAGCCACTTACATGTTTTTTATCTGATGACCAAAGGAGGAGAGCTGATAACAGTAATTTGTGATCATCTCCGACATTATTTAAATTCTTTGTGAAATCAGCTACCCATGCAACTCTCGATGTTTTCTCGTTGACAATAACCACTGGTATTGGGTTGCTGGTGCCGACATAAGCTCCTTTGGATAATAGAACCTTGGATACATCTTGATCTTTTGGGTATAATTTGGTTCCTCCATCTAGGAAATCTTTGAATTTATATTCTGGGAAAGCAATGCCTAATTTTACATTGTCGTCGATGTAGCTCAATGATAATTCTTGGCCATCAATTGGAAACCTTTCACCAGATAAAACTCTTCTATCAGCCTCATTTGGGTTTCCTCCAGTGTCAAGGTACGCAGATTCTCCGTTACAAATCCAAATATTATAGTTAGTATCCCTAATCCTAACGATACCTTCGTTGATGTTTGTACTGCTGCAGGGGGTTATGCCAGATGCCACTGCTAGGGAAGACCTTGGTGTTGGTGTCCAAATGGTCATAGGTATGTGATGGAAATACTTGTAACTTTCATATGATGTCACTATAGTGGGGGTAGGAGTTTGGGTTGTATAGGTGATAACCAAGACTAGATTAGCGAGCTCGGCAAAGTTATTGCCTTCTGGTATGCCGCCACTGATGTGTGTACGCAAGACGGTCATACCGCCTTTATTGATGTTTGTTTGATAGCCGGTCAGGACAATACTTCCCCCTAAACTGTTAATTGGAGTTCCCGCATGGGCACTTGTTCCGGCCGTCTCTGTCCAGTCAGTCTCATCAATTGGCCAGCCGCTATTGTACCATTCGAATGCGAGATTACGATTGTTATCATTTCTTCGTTGTGGGACTGTAAACTGCAGTGTTGCTCCTGTTATCGTTGCATCATCCGCAAGAGATGAAGTATCGAAACCGACAATACCTGTTAATAAAAAATAGGTTGCTCCATTGAAACCGCGTTGCGCTAGTAATTGGTTAAGCCAAACAGTTGATGGTGGGCCAGGTGGGTAGGACCCTGCATGCCTCTCTATATGTCCATAATTGTTTGGAGACGGGGAAAACGTGGCGGTTTGGGTTGTAGGTGAAGGTGTGGGTATGGCAAAAGAATTTTCTGTTTCTGGACCTGTACCGCAACTAGGCTCACCAAACAAATTACCGCATTTATCAAGACCGAAGATACTTTCTTGCACCACATCTAAATTGCCTTTTAAATCCATAATCTCAACTATCCCATTACCAGCCTTCAGGTAATTTTCTAAATTATTTTTATATGGTGTAAGATCTCTATCCCCCCAAATCAGCAGAACATCTGATGCAGAATAAATGGGATCTAAGCTTGAGGATACGATATCAAAATCTATGTTTCTGTTGTTTACTTTAAATCTTCCTATCCAAGAAATCAACGCATTTTTTTGTTCTTCTGTGCAAATGCATGCAACAGTAACTATAGGTTTTATGGCTCCGTCTGTAGCAGACCAGTGAATTAGGCTTGTTTCACTCGTTGGAACTACTGTATCTAGAAAAATTTGCAAAGCAGTTTCATTGAAAGAATATTTGTATAAATTCCCTAATCTATCTGAAGTCAAAATTAAGTCCCTGCCTTTGAGCGAAATAAATGCTTGCTCCCATCTGTTTTGGTAGGAAAATCCGGGGAAGAGAATGCTGAATGCAACAACCAGAGTCGCTACAACGACAATCATTTCCAAAATCGAAACAAATGCTTTGTTCTTCATTTTTCCCACATCTGAACAGTTAATTCTTCAAATGAGCTGGAATCTAAGGCTACTATTCTTTTAATCTCTGTGCTAATACCAGTTGCGGAAGGTAAGGGAGGCATATTATCGAGTGATGGTGAAATTACAGGTAGAGAAGGTTTTAGTTTGATGGCAAAACCGTCTTTTATACCCAATAGTTCAAGAACCTTTTTATAATCTGATTGATACAGGTTATTAAAAGCTGTCAATTTTGATAAGGAAATAACATTTGTTTTATTTTTTGTTTCATCCGATAACCCCAGTCTTTTAACTTCTGAAATATCAACTTTATCCCAATTTCCAGGATATCCAACATCATTTATCAGGATTTCTGAAATCTGATACGCTTCCGATCGCAGCTGTTGCGCATTGATCTCATCAGAATAAACCGGAACGATTGTAATCATCTTGAAGAATAAAGATGAGATGAAAATCACGAATACAATCAAGGAAAAATAATATTCAAATGACAGTTGGGCTCTCATCTTCAAACTCCCATAAGCTTCAGTTTGACCAGGATGCTGAATGCTCCTATAGTGATCCCAACTAAAATCAAGCTATGCTTTATCCCCGCTGCCAGTGAATTTTCACTTATCTGCCCGGCAACCAACCCTGAAAACAAGGATTGCATGACTGCCATGTAGAAGAACAATGACGTGTAGTAAGATGCTGTAGTGCCTGGGCTGATGGAGAAATAAACTTGGGATGTCCCTTCGAACAAACCGCATACACTGCAAGTGAAATCAGTACAAGATGTACAAGGATTTACCAAACCTAGAGTTTCACCTATCAGCGATTCACCGGATATTTGGAATATCGGGATCAACAGCCTGTTTATCACAGTGACTATGACTATGAAAATTATGGAAATGGCGTACATGAGAACTACGTATTGGTCCAGCATGCTCCTCTTCTCCTTCTCAGAATCCTGTAAGATTGTTGCATTGTCTGCTACGGACTGCAATGTGGAGACCACATCCCCACCTGACACAAATGATTCTCTTATTATCTTTACAGATGTGTAGAGCCTCCTGCTCCTTTTAATTCTTGCCGCGAATTGGTTGAGAACTTTGTCGGTTGGCATGCCCCACGTCAATTGATGTGATATTTTCTTTATTTCTTGTGACAGTTTTCCATAGTCATTTTTGCTCGCCGAGATTATCGCTTTATGGAATGCTACCCCAGAGCGCAAATTCTCTATCAAGTCTCTCAGGAAAAGAGGGAATTTCTCCTCCATTTCTTTCAAGCCTCTATAGCTTTGGTAAGAAATCAGCAACTGCGGCGTCGCCATCACAAATGTCGATAAAATAACCATATTCCCAACTATTCCAATGTCCCGGCTCAACAATGCTAACAAAATTAATACTAATGATATGCCTGATGATATGAGCAGAAATTTTGGTCTTCCCGATAGTTTTATTTTATTCACCCCCAGGCGTCGAAGAGCGAATGAGAAATATAAATGCTATTGAAATCACCGGTAATAAGACAAAGATCATGAAAAATTGCAGGAGGATTATATTACCCTGTACGCCTCCTATGCCTGCGATTATTGCCGTCAGAATTGTGAAAAATATCGTACCTAGAACTATGGCTGTCAAATACAGCTCTATATAGACTGTAAGCGTATGCGAGAAGTCAAATATTCTCCTTCGATAATCCGCCATATAAGATGCAGACTTTTCCTTCAAATAAATGTCCAAATCCGCCCCTGCTCTCAAAACAGACAATATACCCCAAAGCAATTCTGTAAATTTCTTGGATGGCGTTCTTTCCATCTGCCTCTCGATCGCAGTATTCAAGTCCAAACCAAATGATTTCATGTCATTGACCATTCCCCTTGTTTCTCTAGTAATCTCCCCATAATCGCTGAACTTAGAAAATATTTCCAGACTTTTATGCAGAGGAAGCCTTGACCCCGTTACTGTAGAAAGATAAAGCGTGGCAAACGGCAGACCGTTTTCTATTGCCTTCGCCTTGCCAGAGATTATAACTTTTGGATAATTAAGAGTGAATGAAAAAGTTCCCACAAAAACTAGTATTGAAACTGTGAAAGCCGTAATGAATGCGAACAGAAACTCCTGGAAAAGATATGCAAAGATGAGTGACAAAATTGGCAGCGATATCAAAAAGGCGAAAAATGATGTCAGCAATGATGTGCTTATGTATTCCTGCGCAGAAATTATCATCCTTGCCTTTTTCAAATCTGTTTTCAAATCAGTCAGATAAGAAGCTATGATCTCGCTGATAGGGCCGAATAGTATAAAGGACAGTCTGGAATAATTGCCCATCAACCTTCACCCGTTATCATTGCTAGCAAACGCTTGGGATACGCGTAGTACATATTTATGACTTCATGCACACTCTTGTAATTCGTCATGTTCTTTTCTTGCATCCAACTTAAAACCAGCGACCTCCTCTCTAGTTCATCCACCAAATCCTGGGGTTTCAACCCAGTGGCTTCAGATATTTTTTCCAAAAGAATGCTTTTGTTAGGTACTTGGAATTTATCGGTAACAGGATCCCACTTGAATACTTGGTTGACAAGAGGCTTAGACGCCTCGCCGTCGAATTTTATCATTTCCAAAACTTCATTCACTTTTCTGGTATATCTATTCTTGTGCCTCATGCGCAAAAGAAATACGACTACATCCAAGCTGCCCATCAAAGTCTTCGGTAGAGAGATTGGCTGTGTTACTAGTCTGTCAACTAGTTTGTCCAAATTTTCCGCATGAATTGTTGCCAATGAAGGATGGCCAGTTGCAATCTGTTGGAACAATATGTAGGCCTCTTTGCCCCTCACCTCGCCGACTATAATATAGTCGGGCCTTTGCCTCAAGCTCTCTTTTAGCAGATCAAACATGTCAACTTCACCCACTCTATTTATTTCAGATGATACGGGAGTCCTTGCAACCGTCGGCACCCAGTGGGGATGAGGCAGTCTCAGTTCTGCAGTGTCTTCTATCGAAATTATCTTTTTATCAGACCTTATGAACAAAGACAATACATTAAGCAGACTTGTTTTACCGCTTGCCGTCCCTCCTGAAATCAGAATGCTTCTGCCAAAATCAACTGCCAGCCACAAGTAAGCAAGAGTTCTCGCATCAACCGTGCCGTAATTCAGCAAATGTATCGGCGTTAGGGGCTCGTCGGAGAATTTCCTTATGGTAAAATTGCTTCCGCGTCTTGCGATATCAGTGGCGAGAGTGGCCTGTAATCTGCTTCCATCCGGCAGGCTTCCGTCAATCAACGGTTGTGCTACTGATATAGATTTGCCGGCAAGCTGCACAAGCCTCGTTATGAACGAATCCAATTCATCACCATCTTCAAAAATTACGTTTGTGGCCAATGATCCAAATTCGGAATTTTTATGATAGACATAGATCGGTATGCCAATTCCATCACAGCTTACATCTTCTATATCCTTGTCGTGCATCAAGGGCTCTATCTTTCCCAGCCCAATGAAATCCCGCTCTATATGATATTTCAAAATTTGCTTTTCCGTAGGCGTGATTTTAAACTGGAAATAATCCAGCAATTCCACTATATGCTTGCTTAGATATTCGCTCGCCTCAGACACTTTCAATTTAGAGAAATCAACATCCAGCCTTTGTTCCAGCAATACTTTTATTTTGTTCAAGACATCCTCTAATTTTGGCGTAAGCTTCGGCTCTACAAGCTGATACGAATAACTGCCGGCCCTGGCATCCCAAGATATTTTGGTATATGCAAATATAGGATCGCCTTTCTTTGGCTGCGATGGTATAAGCGGATAGACTGATGTTGAAATATGTTTTTCTTCTTCCAAGCTTAATTTGCCGAATTTAATTTTCTTATTCAAAACTGGAATTTCCACACCGCCAGACACAGCCTCTGGCTTAGGAGCTTTCAAGGTTATTTCAAGCGGTCCTTCCCTTCTTGGCACCCAATAAGTTCCGCCAGCTGATTCAGCCGGCTGTCCAAACATCCGCGTTCTTGCATCGCCAGAAGCTCCAGGCATTTCTGCAGCAGAACTCCCCTCTTCTCTTGGAAATTCGGTTTCCGGCCCCATGTAAGTTTTCTGCAATGGTTCGGGGGTCGAAACTCTAAGGTAGCCTCTTCTCAGTCTTTTGACTAATAATTTGGCCAAACTCAACTAATATCACTATTTTATATTTGTTTTTTATTAATGTTAATATTAATTGTTCGATAGATTATTGTTAACATTTGCAGGTTATGTGCAATTGTACAAATTTTTCTGACATCTGACGTGTTATCAGTGCAGAGCTACGCTCACTGGATGTGACTATAGCGGTTTTTACACCTGTTGCGTCTTGTGATACCTGAATATTATCCGCTAAATTATGTATGTAACTATCAGCTTCGGCTCGTCTGTGCCTGTGTTTTCTAGGGATTCCATCTCAGAGAGATCATTTGAAGTTGGCATTCCATTCTCACTTACTGCGAGAGTAAATCTGTCCACCGTTGCTTTAGCGTTCTGCACGTCTGTGTTAGCAGAGGAGGGTAGTGTAAAGGTCTTTATACCTATGGGTAATCGGAGTGCTATACTATTATCCTCATAAGGTGAGGCGTCGTTAGCAGATCTCGTCCATACGGTGCCAGCAGTACATGAGTCAACGCTAGGGTCGGCCTGGCCATCCTGGTTATACGCTTGGATATCTACCTCTGCGTTTCCTAGGGCATAGGTATTAAGTAGCCTTAGTTTATAGCTAACACCGGTAACCATAGCACCACTGGGCAAGGATGAGAGGGAAAATCTGGTAAGGGAACGGATATAACCAGCATTATATCCGGCGTGAATCACAGGCTCGCCATCGGCACAGGAAGTAGGGAACACTCGCTCGTCAAAGTTTGCGCTTATTGTAATGGTCTGCGTCCCTGGAGGCGGAGTTGTAGTCCCTGCAGACGGCGTTGTACTAGATGGTGCAGACCCCGGATAACTTAATTCCAACTTATTTA
>CAYITO010000020.1:0-13092 GCA_964366355.1 uncultured archaeon | reverse complement strand
CCTATCCAATAGGCTAATCCTTCTGAAGGTTCTAATCTAGTTTCCTCTGACATTTTAATCATTTTATTTCTATACATTATTTAGTTAATACTTATATTTAAATATTTCTATACTGTACAGTATCATTTAAACCGAAACCTTTTTGTAGATGTTTAGTTTAATAGATATTACTTTTAAAGCCTGAATCGTCTAGTGGCCTAGGATGCAAGCCTGTCAACATTTGGCAGATCGCTTGTGACGCGGGAAGTCCAAAAGACTCGCGAGTTCAAATCCCGCTTCAGGCGCCAATTTTTATTGAAAGAAAAGCTAAAGATTTTTTAAGGGTAGATTAGAAAATATCTGAGGTAGCAGAATGGTTAAATAATTAACATATAAACAGGTATCAATGAAAGTCTATGTAAAAGATGTTGTAAGGGGTGGGCGGGATGGCGTTCGCATGGGTATTGATCCTATAGGCACATTGTATTCTTTTTTCAAGAGAGATTATACAACAATAGGCGGGGCGGCTTTGCACAATGAACCCTGTGAAAATCGAACAGTATACAAATCGTCAAAAATAGCAGGCTTATCAGCGGGGTTGGGTATAAATGTTTTTTTGCTTGTTGGGCTTCCTCAAGCGATTTCCTTTATTTATGATGTATTTACGGTAGTAAAGTCTAGAAACTTAAAAAATTCGGAATAACAGATTCGGACAATAACATTTAGAGCGGGCTCTTGACCAAAGATATGGGAATTTTGCTTTTCCCTCATCAATCGATAAACTTAAAAACTCCAAGTTTCTAATATATTGATACCTCAGGCTCTGACCATGGTGTAATCGTGATTGTTGCCAAACCCAAGATAAACTTATCTACAAACTTCGTCACTTCATATTCTTCGGTGGTTTGTTGAAGGAAGTTGACATAACCAAGCATGAACTGGTGCCGAAGCACACACTTCTTAACGACAGGGAGAAGGAAGAATTGCTTAAAAGATATGGAATAGTGCTGAGGCAGCTGCCTAGGATGCTGGTGACAGACCCGATGGCGAAACTTCTAAACTGCAAAGTCGGGGATGTTGTAAAAATCAAAAGGCAGAGCGAGACTGCTGGCGAGACAGAATATTACAGAGTTGTAGTTAAAGGGTGATTGAAATGAACGACACATTCCTGACATTGCTAGACACCTTCACGAAAGAAAAGGGATTCGTCAGGTTCCAGATTGATTCTTATAATGATTTTATCACAAGAAGGATACCGAAAGTCTTGAGCGAGATTGGGACGATAAAACCCGAGGTTCCTGATTTGGGCGATTTCAAAATAAAATTGGGGGAGTTCAAGATTGGCGACCCGAAGGTAAAGGAAGCAGACGGTTCCGACAGAAGCATCACGCCGATGGAAGCGCGTATAAGAAGCCTTACCTATTCAGCGCCGATGTATGTGGAAATGACTCCTGTTCTGAATGGCGTGGAAAGCGAGCCTAGCATAGTAAATTTTGGGGACCTGCCCGCGATGGTAAAATCGAAGATTTGTTATCTGGCGAACATGCCAAAACATGAATTGATACAGGCTGGCGAAGACCCTGACGACCCTGGCGGCTACTTCATAATCAACGGCACTGAGAGAATTCTTGTACTTGTAGAGGAGATTGCATCAAACAGGATAATCACTGCCAAGGCAACTACCTCGAACGTTTCAGAAATTGCAAGAATACATTCTGAGAAAGACGGATATGTGCAGAGGCATCTGCTGGAAAGGAAACATGACGGGGTAATTACGATGACTTTTGCAAATGTAACAAAACTTCCTGTGGTTATTTTGTTGAAAGCTCTTGGTCTGGAAAGCGACGAACTTATTATCAATGCTATATCGGCAGATCCGCAAGTCAGCGAAGAATTCCTGACAAATCTTTATGAATACAGCATTGGTTCGAAGGAAGAGGGGATGGATGAAATTGGCAAGCACATAAAGATACCCCAAAAGGAGTTTAGAAAAGATCGTGCAGTAAAACTTATTGACAGGTATCTGTTGCCCCATTTGGGACAAGAGCCTGCAAACAGATTAGACAAAGCCAATTTCCTGGCAAAAGCCATCCAAAAAGTTATCCGGCTGCATTTAAACAAAATAGAAGAGGATGATTTGGACCACTATTCAAACAAAAGATTGAGGCTTGCAGGAGATTTGCTGGAGATTCTTTTGCGTTCAATATTGCTGGGAAAGTGGGGATTGATTACAAGAATCACTTACAATTATCAAAAGCTTACGAAAAGGGGAAGATTGCCTCCATTGCAGGCAATAGTCGAGTCGAATGTCCTAACCAATCAGCTTGTGTCTGCATTGGCGATAGGCAGCTGGGTTGGCGGCAGAACTGGTGTAAGCCAGCGGTTGGAAAGAGGGAGCTACATCAAAAGCATCTCGCACATGAGAAACGTATTGTCGCCTTTGACATCCACCCAAGAGCATTTCGAGGCAAGAGAATTGCATCCAACTCATTGGGGAAAACTCTGTGCATCAGAAACTCCAGAAGGGGCCACGATAGGTTTGAGAAAATATCTTGCAATCATGGCAGAAGTTACGAAAGGCGCAAGCGAGAAGGAATTGAAATCCGTTCAAATGCTGCTGCAAAAGGAGAAATGAAATGACAGAGATATTTTTAGACGGCAGATACATCGGGGGGACAAAAGAGCCTGAAAAATTGGTAAAGGACATAAAAGACAAGAGAAGGATGGGCCTGCTTTCCGGCCAGATAAATGTCGCTTATCACAAGCGCCTGGACGAAGTTAAAATTTTGGCCGATTCTGGAAGAGTGAGAAGGCCTTTGATTATCGTTGAAAATGGGAAGGCGAAAATTACAAAGGAACATATAGAGAAGCTGAGCAAGGGTGAGATGACTTGGGAGGATTTGCTGAAGAATGGGATTATTGATTATTTGGATGCTGAGGAAGAGGAGAATGCATACATAGCCTTGAGGGAAAGTGAAATTAAAAGCGACCATACACACGTGGAACTGGATCCGTCAACAATTTTGGGATTGTCCGCATCATTCATACCATACCCTGAATTCAACAGAGGAGACAGGGTAAACTATGGGGCGAAAATGGTCGGGCAGTCAATTGGAATTTTTGCCACCAATTATCTGATGAGAGCGGATACAAAATCAAACGTCATGGTGTATACGCAAAAGCCGTTGGTCCAGACACATGCCCACAGGATAATCAATTATGACAAGCATCCTAACGGCGCGAATGTTGTTGTTGCTATAGGATGCTACGAAGGTTACAATATGGAGGATGGTATTGTAATCAATGCAAATTCCATCCAAAGAGGATTGCTGTGGTCGTACATGTACAGGACGTACGAAGCCGAGCAGAAGAGATACATGGGTGGCCAGGAAGATGTGATAGGGATACCGCAGGCTGGAATAAGGGGATATGGTGGTGAGGATACATACAAGCATCTGCCAGAAGATGGAATAATAAATCCTGAACACAGGGCGATGTCTGACGAGGTGCTTATAGGAAGAATATCCCCGCTTAGATTCCTTGGGACGATGGATCAATTTATCACAGGTGTTGAAAACATAAGGGAGACTTCTGTCAGGTTGAGGCACGGCGATGATGGAATTGTTGATAGGATTTTCTTGTCTGAAACGATAGATGGGACGAAGTTGATCAAGGTTATCATAAGGGACATGAAGGTTCCTGAGATCGGCGACAAGCTGGCAAGCAGGCACGGACAAAAAGGTGTCATTGCATTGATTGTCCCGCAGGAGGACATGCCATTCACAGAAGATGGAATTGTGCCGGATATAATTTTCAATCCGCATGGAATACCGTCACGAATGACAATGGGGCAGCTGCTTGAATTGGTAGCTGGCAAAGTCGCGAGCCTGTCAGGAAAATACATAGTGGCGCCTGCATTCAACCCTGTACCAGAAACTGAATTGAGAAACATGCTCAAGGCTTATGGTTTCAGGAACGATGGAAAGGAGACAATGTATGATGGAAGGACTGGGAAAAAATTTGGTGCCCAGATTTTCGTTGGCAATTGCTTTTACCAGAAGCTGGATCATTTGGTTTCAAACAAAATACACGCAAGATCGAGAGGGCCTGTTACACTTTTGACAAAACAGCCGACAGAAGGAAGAAGCAAAGAAGGCGGTTTGAGATTGGGTGAAATGGAGAAGGACTGCCTGATTGCACATGGCGCGTCGCTTGTGCTGAAAGAAAGATTTGATTCGGATAAAACTGCGGTTTCTATTTGCAGCGAATGCGGATTGGTTGCAATAGTTGACAAAATCAAGAACAAGAAATATTGCTCCGTCTGCGGGGAGACGAAAATTATAGATCTTGAGATGAGCTATGCGTTCAAGCTTATGCTGGATGAACTGAAGTCAATGATGATTTATCCAAAGATTGTGACAAAAGAGGTATAAAAATGCAGATAGATAGAATTGAATTTGGCATCATCAACCATGAATTGATAAAAAAGATGAGCGTTGCGAGGATAACAAAGACGGAATTGTATGATCAGGAGGGTTATCCGATAGAAGGGGGGCTGATGGATCCGAGGCTTGGCGTGGTAGACCCGGGCGTTAGATGCAGGACCTGCGGCGGGACTGTCGGCGAATGCCAAGGGCATTTCGGCTTTTTGGAATTGACAAAGCCTATAATGCATGTCCACTATGCAAAGATCCTGTTCGCACTTTTGAAAGTTTTCTGCAAGAAATGCTCCAGGATTCTTGTAAGCAAGGATGACATTGAAAAATCGAAAGGCAAGAAACTCAGCTTCAAGGAATTGGCGAAAATGGCGAAGCCGAAGTGTCCGCATTGCAATACAGAACAGAAGAAGTACAAGTTCATCAAGCCGTATACATTCGTTGAAAATAGCGACATAATGAATGCTGTTACGATTAGGGAGAAGTTCGAAAAGGTATCGAATGAAGATTTGGAACTTATTGGATTGAAGATGAGACCTGAGTGGTTGATACTGACATTGCTACCGATACCGCCGGTAACAGTCAGGCCGTCTATAACTTTGGAGACTGGTGAGAGGTCTGAAGATGATTTGACGCACAAGCTCGTCGATGTTGTAAGAATAAACGAGAGGCTGAAGGAAAATATTGATTTGGGCGCTCCTGATTTTATCATCGATGACTTGTGGGAATTGTTGCAGTATCATATATCAACATACTTGGATAATGAGATCTCAGGCGTTCCTCCGGCTAGACACAGGTCTGGAAGAATTCTGAAGACACTGTCGCAAAGATTGAAGACGAAGGAAGGAAGGTTCAGAGGAAACCTGGCTGGCAAGAGAGTTAATTTTTCAGCAAGAACAGTCATAAGCCCTGATCCGATGATAGACATTGATGAAGTTGGGGTTCCGGAAGTGATAGCAAAGGAACTCACGATACCTATCAGGGTAAATGAAAGGAATCTTGAGGGAATAAAGACGTTGGTGAAGAACGGGCCGGATGTATGGCCTGGAGCTAATTACGTAATCAGGCCTGATGGAAGAAGGAAGAAGATTACAAGCGTGAGCAAAGAGGAGATTGTAAAGGAAATCGCGCCTGGCTATATTATAGAACGGCATATCAAAGACGGGGACATAGTTTTGTTCAACCGACAGCCCAGCCTGCACAGGATGAGCATCATGGGGCACAAGGTCAGGGTGATGCCTTACAGAACATTGAGATTAAATCTTACGGTATGTCCTCCGTACAATGCTGATTTTGACGGGGATGAAATGAACTTGCATGTGCTTCAAAACGAAGAGGCGCAGGTGGAGGCTGAAACTTTGATGATTGTTCCTAAGAATGTCAGAAGCCCGAGGTTCTCAGGTCCGATTGTGGGCGCAGTAAGGGATCACTTATCGGGATTGTATCTATTGACGAACGGTGATAAAAAGTACCCGAGGGAGATGTTCACGCAATTGATAAGAGGCGTTGATACTGATGTGGAAATTCCTGACAAGAGTCAATTGACCGGAAAGGAGATTTTCAGCCTGTTCTTGCCCAAGGACTTTTCCATAGAGCACAAATCGAAATCTGGTGATATGGTGATGATAAAGAACGGAAAACTGCTTGAGGGGACTATTGATAAGGCGGCGGTTGGTGCCGAGAGCGGAAAGATTATTGACAGGATTGAGAATGAATACGGCGCTGCGGTTGTAAAAAGATTCCTTTTCAACATTACAAGATTGTCTATAGAATTTTTGATGTCGCTTGGATTTTCAATAAGCATATCTGACCAGGATATACCAGAAGCGGCAAGAAAGGAAATACAGGAGTCGATAGAGAAGGTAAGGAAAGATGTGAATGAATTTATAAGAGAATTTGAAAGCGGCGAATTGAAGGTACTGATTGGAAGAAGCCCGAAGGAGAGTTTGGAGACGCTGATCAAAAGAAGGCTCAATAAAGCGCTTGACGAGGTTGAAAGTATAATTGAGAAACATTTAAAAGAGAATTTCACATTGACAATGGCGAAAAGTGGGGCGAGGGGAGATTTGGTTAACATAGTCCAGACGGCCGCAATGGTCGGGCAGGAGATGGTGATGGGTGAGAGGATGGAGAGGGGATATTACGAAAGGACTTTCCCACACTTCAAGACAGGCGACATCAGCTTGGAGGCAAGGGGATTTGTAAGCAGGGGTTTCAAGGATGGGCTAACTCCTTTTGAATTCTTTTTTGACGCAATAAACAGCAGGGAATCACTAATGGACAAGTCACTCAAGACAAGACATTCGGGTTACATGGAACGAAGGCTGGTTGGTGCCCTGCAGGATTTGAAAGTCGAATATGACGGGACTGTAAGGGATAGTGAAAACAGGATTGTCCAGTTCCTTCCAGGAGAGGATGGACTTGATCCGTCAAAAATTGAAAGGGTGGGTATAGATGTCGGAAGCATCGCAGACAAATTATTCAGATGAATTGCCAAACAAACTATTGCAGGAAATTGAAAGGGTAGCAAAAGCTAAGAAGCTGAACAAGAGCCAGGCAGAGAAACTTACAGAGGAAGTTAAGAGAAGATATTTTGTCAGCAAGTTCGAGCCTGGGGATGCGATTGGCATCATAGCTGCGCAAAGCATCTCCGAGCCTGCAACACAGATGACGATGCGTACATATCACTTTGCAGGGACTGCCGGAATAAAAGTTACCTATGGCCTGCCGAGGTTGATTGAAATTTTTGATGCAAAGAAAGGCCCTGAGACGCCGATGATGACAATTTTCCTGAAGAAGCAATTCAACAATGCGGATAATGCGAAAAAGCTGGCGGAGGAAGTTGTTGAAAAGGGTGTCTCGAACCTGGTAAGCAATGTGTCTTTGAACTTGAATGAGAATGCAATTGAATTGGATATTTTTGATGCAAGAAGGGGCAGCGCGATAATAAAAGCTGTGAAGGCTGTGTTTGTTGATTTGAAAGTCAAGGAGAAGGATCACAAGATTTCATTTATTACAAAAGACATTCAAGACATCAAGGAACTTCAGAAGCTGAAGGAAAAGGTTTTGGATATACAGGTTAGTGGTATAAAAGATATAACAAACGCCGTGGTCAGAAGGGAAAGGGACGACTGGATAATAAATACCATCGGTAGCAATCTCGAAAAGGTTTTGGCGATTGACGAAGTTGATGGTGTAAAAACTATCACGAATGATATACATGAGACAACTGAGGTGCTGGGAGTGGAGGCGGCGAGAAATCTGATAATAAAGGAAGCGATGAAGACCATGCAGGAGCAGGGGTTGGATGTCGATATAAGGCATGTAATGCTTGTAGGGGATATCATGACTTTCAAGGGGAGTGTCACTTCTATTGGAAGATATGGTGTTGCTGGCGCCAAGACTTCAATACTGGCAAGGGCAGCATTTGAAGAAACGATCAAGCACTTGGTCAGGGCAAGCATAAGAAACGAGGTTGACTACTTCAAGGGTATTTTTGAAAATGTTATGATAGGACAGGTTATTCCGGCAGGTACTGGAATGTTTGACTTGATAGCAAAATTTGAAGAAGAGAAGTGAATCCTTTCCATTAAACTATTTAAACATCAAATCCAGTAATTGAGAGCATGCTGAACGAAGATATCCAATCGGCCGTGAAAACTAACAATGCGATTTTAGGCTACCGAAGGTCTATCAAATTTATTAAACTTGACCGGCCGAAGTTAATTGTAATGGCAGAGAACGCACCGCAACAATTGAAAAGCGAGATAGAACATATTGCAAAATTATCGAATTTCAGATTCGAAGTCTTCAGTGGCAGCAGCAAGGATTTAGGAATAGTCTGCGGCAAGCCCTTCCCGGTATCGGTGTTGACAGTCAAAGGATAAGCATGGAAATAATTTTTGACAATGAGACCATAAGGCTCACCACTTTGTTTGAAAGCGTGACTAAAGCGCCGGTCAAAGACTGCTTCATTAATGATTCAAACGACACAGTATATTTCATTGTCGACGAGGGGAAAATAGGATTGGCTATAGGAAAGGACGGGAAAAGTGTCAAGCATATGGAGAAGCTGATAAAGAAACATATTAAAGTCTTTGAATTTTCAAAAGATTTGGTAGAGTTCATCAAAAATTTGATACCATCTGTCACAAATGCGACTGTGAGAAAAGAGGGAAATGAAATGATTGCAGAAATTTATGTAGATAGGAAGAACAAAGCTTTAGTGATTGGAAGGGATGGGAAGAACTTGGGATTATATAAAAAAATGCTGAATCGAACGCATGGTGTCAGCAACATAGTGGTGAAATAATGCCCGGGGAATTTGGCGGAAGGAAATCGAAGTCTGTAAGAAAGAAATTCAGGTGGCATGATATACATTATAAGAGAAGGGTTTTGCACTTATGGAAGAAAGATCCATTGCGTGGCGCGCCTCAGGGCAGGGGGATTGTTATAGACAAGAGGGCAGTGGAACAGAAGCAACCGGCGTCGGGACTGACAAAAGCTGTGCGTGTGCAGTTGATTAAAAATAACATCCAAGTAACGGCCCATGTCCCGGGTGAAGGTGCGATAGATCATATTAATGAACATGACGAGGTGCTTGTTGAGAGTATTGGCGGTGCTCAAGGCGGACCCAAGGGAAGCATGGTTGGAATTAAATACAAAGTCACTAGCGTGAATGGAGTTTCACTGAAAGAAATTGTTGCGGGTAGGAAGCAAAAGCCGGCGAGATAAATGGAAATAAAAATTTTTGACAAGTGGAATGTGGAAAATGTTGTGGTCAATGATTTAGGGTTGAGAAGGTATATTAGTTTGCGGCCTACTTTTCTGCCGAAATCTTCAGGCAGGTATCCCAAACAGCAGTTCCATAAATCAAAAATGAACATTGTAGAAAGATTGATTACGAAATTAATGGTGCCTGGGCACAGGGGGAAGAAACATGTGATTTCATCGGGAAGCGCTGTAGGCAAGTATCATACTTGCTATAAAATTGTCAAAAGGACGTTTGAAAAGATTGAAGACGTTACGAAAAAGAATCCTGTGGAGGTATTGGTGAGGGCGATAGAAAATTCTGCTTCGCGCGAGGAGATTGCCGCCTATCAGGTTGGAGGAATAATTGTAAGGAGGGCTGTGATCACATCACCGCAAAGGAGGGTTGATCTAGCCCTAAGAATTATAGTTCAATCATCCTACAGGAAAAGTTTTGGCAAGAAGGAAGATATAGTTACTGCACTATCGAATGAAATTATTGCCGCATACAACAATGACGCAAGCAAATCAGAAGCGATAAAAGACAAGCAAAGAGTTGAGAGGGAATCTGAGGGTGCGAGATAAAGTTCTTGGCTTGCCAAATATTATTTTTGAATAAATTAATAAAAAACGAAGAATGTCTCGCTATTTGCGCTCCCCAAATACTTATTCAAAATAAATCAATCTCATAATAATTGATATAATTCGCATAGTAATCTTTATTAGACACGTGTCTAATAATAATTTGTGCCTGAGAAAGGTCCCGACATAGAAAAGATAGAATTAATCAGAAAGGTATTGAAGAAAAACCCAAATGGCCTATGGGTAAGGGAGATATCAAGAAAGACAGGTTTAGATAAATCAACAGTTTCAATGTATTTGTCTACATGTATGCAGGGAGAAATTGAAGATACTTATCCTGATGTTAAGGGAGATATGATAAAGGTAGTGAGGTTGAAGAGAAGATAATTCTTATAAATCTTAGAAATTAAATCCTAATCTAAAACAAACGAAAGTAGGTGACAAAAATAGCTAAAGACGCAACGCAAAGAATTGCAGAAACTATGAAAGACCCGAACAGAATACGCAACATGGCTACAAGCAGCCACGTTCACCACGGAAAAACAACTTTGACAGATAATCTGGCAATGCTGGCTGAAATGATTTCTGAAAAAGTTGCAGGCGATGTATCTAAAGGGATGCTTACATGGTTTGATCCGCAGGAACGTAAACGCCAATTGACAATATACGGCGCCAATGTAAGCATGATGCATGAGTATGAAGGCAAGGACTATTTAATAAACCTTGTCGATACACCTGGGCACATTGATTTTGGCGGTGATGTAACCAGAGCTATGAGAGCAGTTGACGGAACTATAGTTTTGCTGGATCCTGTTGAAGGAATAATGCCACAGACAGAGACAGTCTTCCGTCAAGCACTTAGGGAAAGAGTAAAGCCTGTTTTATTTATCAACAAAACTGACAGACTGATTAGAGAATTAAAGATGACGCCTGAGATGATGATGAAAAGATTCGAGGAAGTTATTCGTGATGTAAACATATTGATTGAAAAATATGCAGAGGACGAATACAAAAACAAATGGCTTGTCAATGTCAATGACGGCACGGTTGCGATCGGGAGCGCTTACAGGAAATGGGCCATATCCATTCCGTTCATGAAAAAAACCGGTATAACATTCAAGGAAATAATAGAACTCACGAATGCTGGTAAAGAGGATGAGCTAGCAAAAAAAGCGCCGTTGCATCAAGTTATTCTTGACATGATTATCAAACATCTGCCGTCTCCTTTAGATGCGCAAAAATATCGATTGCCGAAAATTTGGAAGGGGGATTTGAACAGCGAAATTGGAAAGCAGATGTTGGAAGCGGATCCGAATGGGAAACTTGCGATGATAATTACAAAAATGGTTCCGGATCCTCATGTCGGTTTTGTTGCAACCGGCAGATTGTTTTCAGGCAAGGTTTACAAAGGCAAGGATGTTTATCTGATAGGCCAGCACAAGCAGGAAAAATTGCAGCAAGTTGCAGTCTACAAGGGGATACAGAGGATTCCTGTTGAGGAGGTTAGCGCTGGGAACATAGTTGGACTTGTAGGGGTACAGGATGCTTTTACAGGCGAGACTGTCACGGATGCTGGAAATGTGATCGAGCCGTTTGAAGAGATAAGACACTTGTTCGAAGCGGTAGTTACGAAATCCATAGAACCGAAGAATGCGATGGAACTTCCAAAGCTTGTTGAAACATTGAAGAGGTTGGGAAGGGAAGACACGACGCTCGTTGTAAAAATCAATCAGGAAACGGGCGAGTATCTTGTTTCTGGGTTGGGGGAGCTTCATCTTGAGGCGAAGGTTGAAAATAAGCTGAAGGAACTGGGCATAGAAGTCGAGATGTCAAAGCCAATTGTCGTTTATAGAGAAACAATTTTCGAGAAATCGCCTGAAGTGGAAGGCAAGTCCCCGAACAAGCACAACAAATTTACTTTCGAGATAGAGCCGTTGGAGGACGGAGTTTATCAGGCAATGATAGATGGTGAAATACCGGGTGAAGGTGAGATAAAATCTAAGAAAGTGGATTTGTTCAAGAAAATGGAGAAGTATGGGATGGACTATGACGAGGCGAAGAAAATCACACAAATGCACAACAAATGCGTGCTGTTTGATCTGACTAAAGGAATACAGTACTTGAACGAGGTAATGGAAATGGTAAGGGATTCTTTTGTGGAAGTATGCGAAGACGGGCCGATATCAAGAGAGCCGTGCATAAAAATGAAAGTGAAATTATTGGATGCCGAATTGCATGAGGATCCTGTTCACAGGGGGCCTGGGCAAATAATGCCTGCTGTAAGGTATGGAATAAGGCAGGCAATGTTGAAAGCCAATGCATCGCTTCTTGAACCGAAACAAGTCATCAGAATAGATGCGCCTACAGAACTTATGGGCGGGGTGATAAGGGAGATCACAAACAGGAGAGGGCAGATTTTGGACATGAAGGAGGCATATGGGGCGACAATCATCACTGCAAAGCTGCCAGTGGCTGACATGTTCGGTTTTGATGCTTCATTGAAGTCTGCAACCAGCGGGAGGGGCTTCTACAGCTTGATAGAAATTGTCTTTGAGCGAATACCGAATGATTTGTTTGAAGGTGTTGTGAATGGAATCAGGAAGAGAAAAGGGTTGCCAGAGGCTATACCGAAGCCTGAAATATAAAATATTTAAAGGTTAATCCCGATGTAAATTATTAAACTCTGAGGGAAATTATGCCGTCAAAACCGCACATCAACATAATGACAGCGGGTCACGTAGACGCAGGAAAGTCTACTCTTATAGGCAGGATTCTATACGAAACTGGCGCAATCAGAGAAGAGGAATTGAGAAAGCTGAAGGAAATAGCCACCCAGCTCAAGAAGGAAACCTTCGAATTCGCATTTGTCATGGATACTGTAAAAGAAGAGAGGGAAAGGGGAGTGACGATTGACATAATGCACAGGCCTTTCGAGACACAAAAATGGTATTTCACAATTATTGACGCGCCAGGCCACAGGGATTTCGTCAAGAACATGATAACTGGCGCGAGCCAGGCTGATGCAGCGATGCTTGTAGTGTCTGCAAAGCAGGGTGAAGGGATACAGGAGCAAACGAAAGAGCACACATGGCTTTTGAGAGTTTTGGGGATACAGCAATTGATTGTTGTCATAAACAAGATGGATGCGGCAAATTATGACGAGAAGAGATACAATGATTTGAAAGTTGAAATTACAAATCTTTTGAAGAGCGTTGGATTCAAGGTTGATGCAATACCTTTTGTTCCAGTGTCTGCATACAACGGGGATTGCTTGACAAAGAAATCGGACAAGATGCCTTGGTACAAGGGAATGTCAATTGTTGAAACTCTTGACGCAGTTATAAAA
>CAYITO010000019.1:8842-13228 GCA_964366355.1 uncultured archaeon | reverse complement strand
CTTCCGATCTCTGTTACCGCTTCTTTAATTCATGCACATAATCAACACCTAACTTGGTCAATGAAGCAACTCTTCCACTCTTGCCGTGATCTGTAACAACCATCTTACTTACTAATTCTCTAATAATAGATTGAAAACTTTTCTTAACTCTGTATTTTTTTGCTATGTCGGACCATTTAACCTTTGATGCAATTCTTTCTACAGACGTATAGTCCATCCCAACAATCCCTTTATCAAAAATTCTTATAAGAACTTCATCTTCATAATCTGCTATCATTTAATTCACTTAATTGAATAGATATAATATTTAAATATATAAAATTGCTTATAATGAACATGCCAATAGATCCTTTACATGCCATAGAAAAGATAGAAAAAACTTTGGTTGAAACAAAAAGGCCTATTTCCATAAGCAGGTTGGCAAAGAAAACTGGTTTACACTATACAACTGTAAGACGATATGTGACACTTCTGGAATCGGTGAAAAGAATGCCAGAGGTCGAAATAATAAAGGGCGAAGGAACTACTTTAGTCAGGACGGAAAAGGATTTTTCAAAGCTGTCAACAGGAGAAAGAAGGTCTGTAATAAAATTGTATTTTCCAAATTTGGCCGTTGAAGAAAAATTATTGCTAAAATTATTAGATAAAAATGCTGTATCAGAAGCTACTGGAGTGAGCATGAAGAAAGACAAGATACACAAATCGTTATTGAAGGCTGGGATAATTAAGGCAACTGAAGAGGGGAAATTATACTTGTCAGATATGGGCTATAAGATGGCAAGAGGTGTCAGAGACATATATAGATGACAAATTTCAGGTTATAGAATTGATTTAAACTCAAAACCTATATATGCCAAAATCGAATTATTCAATATGAAGCCTAGTCTGCTGTTGGTTATTTTAGTTATTGCAATTATAGCAATTGTAGTGGTTGTGTTTTATAATTTCCAATCTGAATCCAGTTTAAACTACCAATACCTAGCGGGAAAAAATGATAAATTATCCAAGTATGTTAAATCTGGGTATTGTGTTCGGGGTTCGGGATTTGTCTACTTTTCGACCGAAGCAAACAGCTCACAATCCAAACTTCACATATTGACGCTCAACAATGAAATTGTAGGTCTTAGATTGATTTGGCCTGCCAGCAAAGGGTGGGCTCCCTATTCCGATATGCCACAAAACATTACAGTAAATGTAAGCAGTGTGCCATCCTATACGCAGACTATTTACTTTAAAAAGCCGCCGACGAAGGAGGATTGCGATAATCCTATGTCGTATAAGGAAGTTCCAAGTCTAAAATACCAAGATTTGGTTAAGATAAATCCCAGATTGGCTGGATATAACAGACCTGTGACATGTTATGAAAAATTAGGAGTTGTTTATAATTATCCACAGGCAGGTTCCAACATCAAAGCGAAGTTGAACATACTTATTCTCAAGGATGAAGTAATTGGAATTATGTTCATTTGGCCAGCTAATGAGGGATGGTCTTCTTATGCTAACCAGCCTAGAGGATTTACAGTAAATGTAAGCAGTGTGCCATCCTATACGCAGACTATTTACTTTAAAAAGCCGCCGACAGCAGAAGACTGTGCATCCGCACTTGCTTGATAATTAAATAAATTTACTAAATAGTTTTATTGCTAAGAATCTACAATAATTTTATGAAAAAAACTGTCTACAAAAAGTATAGGCATTTTTTAATCATAACTATCGGTATTATCTTGGCTTTCTTAATATATCAAAAATTTTCTCATATATCGGCTGAGGAAACCGCTACAATGGTGGAAGAAATTTGCAGTGATGAAAATAGGATAAATGATACCAACATTATAAGTTGTTATGCAAAGGAGTTTGAAAAAATTGCTTATCAAAACGGGCAAGGATATGCATTCGGTACACTGCATGTTCTTCAAGGAATTGATCCGGACTCAAAAAACTGTCACTTCATAGCGCATGGCATTGGATGGGGTATATACAAACGCAATTCTTCTGATAGACCGAATCTGATGGCTGCAAGCAACTCGGAATGCAGTTACGGCACCCAGATGGGCATAATAGAACTTTATGCTGCAAGCTTGCCTGAGAAGAAATTCACGAAAGACATAGTGTCAGATATTTGTGGTGATAAACCCCGCGGCAATTGTAATCATGCTGTCGGCCATGTTGCTCTTGCGGAAACTGGAAATGACATGGGTAGAGCTTTGGAATTATGTTCTGTCTTGCGAGACAAGCAACAAAGAATGTCCTGCTTCTCTGGTGCTTTTATGGAATACATCATGCCATTCAATCTTGCTGACCATGGTTTAGTTCCTGAATCTTGGAAAAGTCCAATCGTTCGTGCCGATAGATTAGATGACATGGAACAATTATGCCGCTCGTATGATGATGAGAGGGCTGCTAGTTGTTGGGACCAAATTAGCTTTTCTACTTTTTTCAAATTCAACCAAGACCCAAAATCGATGTTTGACTTTTGCAATCGGTCGCCACTGCAAGAGGGTGTAAAACGGTGCAAGTATCGTGCTGTCGATATACTAGTTTTAGATAGAAACTTCGAAACTGATTATGTCAAGCGTATATGCACTATTGAGCATGACTCTAACTTTGAAAGGAATTGTTACCTTGTTTTTATAAGAAGTTCACTTTATACCATCAAACCTCAAGAGGCATCAAATATAGTGAATTTTTGCTCGTCTTTGGATAAGAAATTTAGCAGTGCTTGCTTTGAGCAGATAGGTAGCGTACTAAGAGAGAAGCAAGTCGCAGAAGATGAAATAAAGAAATTGTGCCAAACTGCTCCAATTGAATTCGGAAATTTGTGCATAGGAAGGTAAGATCAAATAATAAGTATTGATGTGCGTTAAATAAAATAATGAAGATTAACTTTCGTTCAAAAGTTCATAGGAATAGTGGAAAGCATTGGCCAAAGAACTTGCCACAAAATTTTGCCATTGTGGTGTTTGCCTTGCTGGTACTAAGCTTAATTGTGTTTAATAAAACTTCTTCTTCGCATTTATTGCCAACAACGGATTTCTTCTATGAGATAGAAAATTTACAGCCATCGGTCAACGAAAGTGCTATGAAAATAGCAAAAGCATGCGCCGACGGTCGAGGCAAACTGACTTGTTATGCAAATGAGTTTAGCAAACTTACATTAGAAACTGATCCCAAATATGCATTCGGTACACTGAATGCTCTTCAAGGAATTGATCCAGTCTCAAAAAGATGTCACTTCATAGCGCATGGCATTGGATGGGGTGTGTATAAAAGAGATCCGGCAAATGCAAAAAACCAAATATCCTTAATCAATCCGACCTGTGGATATGGGGCTAATATGGGTATTATAGAATTTTATGTCAGCAGTCTTCCTGGAGGGAGTCTTAGAAGTAAGGATGTTTTAATGAGTATTTGCAATGACAATACAACTGTTGATTGCAATCATATCCTCGGCCATATGTTGTTAGTTGATACGGAAGGCAATTTAACTAAAGCGCTTGAAGTTTGTAAAATATTTCAGGACAAACAAAGACGCCATTTTTGTTTGGCTGGTGCCTTTATGGAGAATGAAACAGCTACGAATCTTGTCAGCCATGGTTATCTTCCAGAATCTTTTTTGAATTTCCCTGCTCGCATAGATGAAATAGAGAAACTTTGTCGTTCGTATGATGGGGAGGAGGCTGCAGCATGCTGGAAAGAAATAGCACACGCTGCCTTCTTCAAATTCAATCAAGACCCAAAAGCCATCTTCAATTTTTGCGACACAGCCCAAACGAAAGAAGGCGCTGTTCTCTGCAAGCTGCATTCAATACCTGAAATAGTTCCGGCGGAAAATTTCGATCTGGTTTCTCTAAAATACATGTGCACTCTAGAAAAGAATTACACCTTTGAAAGGAATTGTTACAGCACCATTATTGGGAGCGCGCTTCACAGTATTCCTAAGAATGAGATAGATAAAGTTGTGAAATTCTGTCTAACTTTGGATGGGGAGTTGAGTGATATTTGTTTCGCACATATAGGCAGTATATTAAAAATTAGGGAATTTGGCAGGGTCGAGATACAGGAAATATGCCAAACCGTCCCATTGAAGTTTAGAAGCAAATGCCTTAGCGGTAACATAAACAGTCCGCAATCAGTTGGAAAAGGAATAGATTAATATTGTGAAAAAGAAAAGTAATATTATGCGTGTACAATTTATTACATTTTGTGCTGCGTTTCTATTTTTAGTCACTGTGTTTGCAATGTTCAACACCGTTTATGCTCAGTGGGGGTGGGATGGCGGATACGGGTATGATAGTGGATATGGATATGATGGCGGATACGATGCTGGATACGGATACGATGCAGGTTATGGATATGATGGCGGATACGGGTATGATAGTGGATATG
>CAYITO010000019.1:0-8742 GCA_964366355.1 uncultured archaeon | reverse complement strand
GGATACGATGCAGGTTATGGATATGATGGCGGATACGGGTATGATAGTGGATATGTATCCTCTGCACCCGACCCATCGACTGCGCCGGCGCCTGATTCTGGTTATGATCCTAGTGGCGCTGGTGGTATACCTACGCCAGTGCCCCCAGGAACAGCCGAAGTTCCAAAGCTTCTGCCATGTACAAATGACTGTACAGCATCTGCATGTCAAGATTCTAATTTTATCTGGCGATGTGGAAACTATGACGCAGACCCCTGTCTGGAGTGGGGCTTAGAGGCATGTCAAGCCGGGACTTCATGTGTTAACGGGAACTGTATAACTGTCAATCCTTGCTCCTCTGTTTGCGGCGGATCCACCTCTTGCCTTGTTGGCGATTGGTGTATGGCTGTAGTGGGTAGTGAATGTAAGATTCCATCAGCCAAATCATACTGTCCTTCACCAGGAGTTACATCAGGTAATCTTTGTTATTACGGTTCTAATGTGTGTAGCCCAACTGGCGAGTGTGGTATTCTAACATGTACACTGAAAGCTGGCGAGATCTGTAGTGGTAGCGCCGGATGTAGTTGTCTAAATGCATGCTCCGGATCTCAATGTGTACCTGGGAATCCGAATTTTATCTGGCGATGTGGAAACTATGACGCAGACCCTTGCAGCGAATGGAGTGTTGAGTCATGCCCTTCTGGAATTACTTGTAACAATGGGCAGTGCGGCACAGCATTTATCGATTGGTCAGTAATCGGCGCTCTTATCTTTCAGTCCCCAAATCCCGGATCAACAACAGAATTTGATCCAGGCTCCACAATGCTTGGCTGGATAAGTGCGAGAGCTAAGGGGGCGGGGGCGGCAAGATCATCAACTCAAGCTGGATTTTGGAAAGATAGACAAACCACACCAACATGCAATGACATTCATGACAGTGCACAAACTTTATTTGGAGGTGAAGATGGGAACTGGAATACTGATGTATTCATGTACCAAGTTCCTACTATACCAGGGCAAAAGAAAGGCTGGGTTTTAATAGACTCAAAATGTGCATTTGAGACAGAAGGTTCAGCAACCAGGGCAGATAACGCATATCCATTTACTTATACTGTTAGAGGGTTAAAGATTGATAATCCTTTACCAGGTAGTACGATACTCGTGGGGACACCTGTACCTATCACATGGTCTATATACCCTGCTCGAATTGGAGGCGAATTCCAGATTTTCATTAATGGTATTAATCGCGGTAATGTTAAAAATGCTGAATTATTAACTACATACACTGCTACATGGACTCCAACCGAACTTGGGACTACTATTCTAGTTGGATATGATAGCGGTACTGGTGGTGCTTTTGAAGCTATTGATTCTGTAAATGTCAATGTTGTGGATTCATGTGTATGTGGTGACAAACTCTGTAATCGTGAGCTTAGCTGTAACGAACCTGTATCTTGTCCTCTAGATTGTCAAGTACCACCGCCAGTAACATGTCCTTCATGCGGTGATCGCATTCAAAATTGTGGTGAAACTGGTGTGGATTGCGGTTCTGTTTGTGGTAATACATGTCCTCCTACTAATGGTAATGGGCCCCAACCACCAGAAGACGGGTCCCTACCACCAGTATCTTGTACATCTCCCACTAATAACCCAAACGGATGCAGCTGCACAACATCTAGCCAATGCTCTTCTACTTTCTGTAGTAGTACTGGCGTTTGTGAACCAGCATCTTGCGGTCTTAATGGCGAACAATGCTGTAGTCCTCCAAATCCCCTTTGTAACCCTGGCCTGACTTGCAGTGGTGGCATTTGCATAATACCAGGCTCGCCACCAGACCTCACAACAGGCAGCTATAGCATTTCTCCAGCAAACCCAACGCCAGGCACCTCAATGACTTTCTGGGGAATCGTGAGAAACCAAGGTGGCAGTGATGCTCCCCCAAGTACCTCTCGCTTCCAGCTGGATATAGACAATGATGGCACTTTTGATACTACTCTTGGCACGCCTGCAACAGGTGCTTTGCCTATAGGTTCTAGTGAGACAGAAACATCAAACCCCTGGACAGTTGTTCTCGGAACTCACAGATTTCAATTGTGTTCAGATATCAATAATGATGTTGCAGAATCTGATGAAACCAATAACTGCGGCGGTCTAACGTTTTCGGTATCTGCATGCAATGATGGTATAGACAACGACCTCAACGGCTGCGCTGATTTCCCTGCTGATACAGGCTGTAGTAGTTCCGTTGACTCAGTTGAGAGTGGTGGCACTTGTGTACCACCAGGAGCATGCAATAACAACAACATCTGCGAATCTGGCGAAACTCAAGTATCATGCAATAATGACTGCAAAACTACTGTTTCATTAAATCCATCTCAACTATTAGCTGGACAAACCACTTCAATCAGAATAGACTTAACAGATGGCAGATACAAAGCAAACGATGCGGTTAGATTTAACTTACTTATTAATGGCGTTACACCTTGGTCAGGATGCAAAATACACAATGTTGTATTGAATCCATTATCTCTGCCGTCTGGTGTTACAATAAATTCAAAGCCGATACAAGTAACCGTAACGGCAACATGCACAATGCCTACTAGTATTGCTGCAGGCACTCACAAGCTCAGAGTAATCCCAGAGATATTCTCTTGATTGCAGCAGCTTATTTTTATCGACCTTTTATACTTTACGGCTATGATGATATATTATGAGATTTGGTTTAGATTTGGAAACGCAATTATTTTTGCCACCTGGATTAGCAGAAAGTAGGAATGCCGGATATTGGCAAAAGTTTTTAGATGAGACAATACCTGGTGTAGTTAAAAAACATGGTTACTATCCTTTCTTCAAAGATTACACTGGATTGACTTTACCGATTCTACCTGCTGAAAGTTTTCAAAAGGGAGAGTTGGGTTATAGGAATGTAGATAACTCTACTCCAATGTCACAGAGAACTAATGGCATCGGTAGAAGGGCTTTATCTTATGTTGTCGATGCGATAGCAATGTTGGCTGTGCTATTACCTTATTCTGCAGGAAATGCTCACGCCAGCGATTCTAACCCAACACCACGTACTGCTAACTCAACACCATCCACTGTGAACTTAGTACCTGGTTGGAACTTTACCCCATACAATGGCAATGGAGGTCCGGTAGACGATGCGCTGAGCAATTGTTTAAGTGCGGTAGATGCCGTGTTCAATTGGGATAGTGCCAACCAGAGATACAAATGGTGGTTCAAGAATTCACCGCCAGCGGTGAATAACCTGACTGCTGTAAATAGAGGTGATGTTCTTTTGCTACAAGCCAACAAAGAATGTAACTGGGCACAACCTGTTGTAAATGCACTTTTATCTTACAACGGTAATTTACCAAAACAAGTTTACGACATAATGAGTCCATTAGGCGAAGATGGTGTTCTTGACGCGGATGAGCAAGCTGCTGTTAAATTCGCAATATGGGTAGCAAATGGGATGGTTCCTAAAGACAGAACTGTATACTATACACCAAAAGAACTTGAAGTATATCAAACAAATCTAGCCAAATCGTTTATGGGAGATGGGCGTGTTTCCCAGCATGAAGCAATGGTAATGAGAACATTAATGGATACTTCTAAATGGTCAAGATGGTGGATTGTAAGGAATGTGGTCAATTCTGGTATGATAGGAGAAGCTTATTTTTTTAGGGATACAGATGGAGATGGGATAAGGAATATAGACGAATTACTACAGGGTACAGACCCCTTGCATAAGCTGGAAACAAAGCCAAACGAACCAAGCAAGAGATATGCGATTGTAATTTCAGGTGCAGGATTAAGTAGAGATGATAATACTTCCCAATTGGGCGCATTATTTTTCTATCACGAGCTTATGAAAGCTGGGTATGAGGATAAGGATATCCAACTTCTATTGCCCACACAACATTTACAGAACCCAAATAATTTAGCTTTCAGCCCACTTGATTGGCGAAGTTGGTGGGATACTAATTCAGATTTGTACAGATGGTTAGGTAAAAATTTATTTGAGCTTGCACCTGTTGAAGCGGATTATAAAGATTGGGATGTGACAGCTGAAGCCGTGAACAATGCTTTCACATCGATTCAAAGTAAGATAGATAACAACGATACCTTAACTGTCTATATGACAGGGCATGGATATGGGAGCGAACGTCCTGGTGATAACGTTTTCTGGTTAAATTGGAAAACCATAAGAGGTGTAAATCCTACCACTGGGCGTATTGACGGCGATCCTATAAGAATAACCAGTAGAGAAATAGTTGCTGGATTGAATAAATTTAGCTATGGTGGAGCTGTAGTTTTCGATAACAGTTCCAGATCGGAAGCACTAATAAGAGACCTAGGCTTGGGACCCCTCGGGAATACTACAGTTGGCGTTGCCTCCAGCTATGTTAAAGATCCAGCAGGTCATAGTGGATGGGGACAATGGTTAATAGATAGGTTGGCTATGGGTTTGCCATTGCTGGATGCTGGTAGAAGATTGCAAAATGATTTCCCAGGTATGGATATGCCGTTTATTGACCGTTACTATGAACCCTCGAGCGAATTGGCAAAGGAGTTGGCAAAGGTGTATAACCCATTCTATTGATTGTACAAGCTACGGTTCTGTCGCATCTAAGGATGAAAGGGTAGAACTGTCGCTTGAGGATGATTTTGTCTTTGTTTACATTTATATAGCGAAAGCCAATTTATTTTTAATGGCTGACAGACGCATGCGTTGTTTTAGTGGGATTCTTCTTCATAATGCTTTTAACTCTGATTATTGTGGTTTATATTCCTTAAAAAGTAGTGAAAACTATGGCTGAAGAAGTAGAAAAAATCAGATTAGATAAAGTTAGTTTAAGTCAATTGTTTAATCAGAATTTTATTAACAAATTAGATGAGTTAAAAGAAGATGTATTCCCAAATGCTATTATTTTGATTAAAACTAAAGATAGTGTTTCTATGCCTTTGATAATTAGCCATCAAAATAAAAAAGAGGTTGAAGGAAAAATTATCCATATAGAATCTCCAGATTCGGATTTTTTGAATAAAATAAAAAATATGTTACAAAAATTGTGATAAATACGACAATAAAAGAAGCATCTGAAATCATAAAAGAAGACTATGAATCAACTTTACCAGAAGAAATAGTTTTCGAAAGACTTAGAATACCATTGCCAATATTTAGAGAACAAGTGAGACTTAAGGAAATGAAAATTCTAGATTTGGAAAATGAAATGGATGAATTAAAAGATGAGCTTCAATCTTTAAAAAATTCTATAAATAAAAATGTAATTTTTGTAAAAGAAGTTCCATTTGAAAATGCAAAAACGATGGTTTTAAATTTCATAAGACAACATAAAGAAGGTATTTACACTGTTGATATTGCCAAAAATCTTAATTTAGATATAGGAGTAGTGTTAAAGGCTGTAAGCGAATTAAAAAAGGAGAATAAAATTGGAAAAAGTGACGAAGGGGATTAAAGCAGAAGCGCTACAGTATAACGGAAAATCTTTTGATTGGGTTCATGGTTATCAGAGAGATACAGTAAGACTACATGGCAAACCGCCTAATATGTGCCGTATTTGGAAATTTAGAAATGAAAAAGTGATTGCTAAATGACAATTATACCAGAAAATCATATAGAAGATTTTGTTGAATTTCTAAACCAAGATTATTTTGAAGCACGAAAACTTGTAATCGTCGCAGATGAAATTAGTCCCCAGCAAGGCGGTAGAGCTCATGTAAGTTGTAGAGGTTTTGCTGTTGGGAATGCCTATTGTTATGAAGAAATAAAATTAGTTCCAATATAATAAATTACTTTTTCATTTCTTTTTTTAAGAAAATTATCAAAAACTCAAATTGAGGATGTGTTAAAAAATCCAGAAAAGATCGTAGAAGGTAAAAAGGGTAGAAGGATAGCACAAAGGCTTATAGGGAAGTATCTTTTAAGAGTGGTTTTTGAACAATATGGAAATAAATATAAGGTTATTACAGCATATTATTCACAGTCTAAGAGGTACAGGTGATTAAATGGAAATTGTATACGACCCTGAAACAGATACGATGGACATCGAATTTCAAAAAGGTAAATACGAAGTAAGCAAAGAAATTGCTGAAGGTGTACTTATTGACTACACTAAAGATGGTAAGATAATATCAATTGAAATTCTTAACGCTTCTGAAAGAATGCCTAAAGAGAGTATGAAAGGTATTTTAGTCAAACTACCACAAAAAGCTTAGTTTTACAGTAATAGAAATACTCACAAGCTCAGAGTAATCCCAGAGATATTCTCTTGATTGCAGCAGCTTATTTTTGGCAATATGCAATAAATTTATATGAAAATCTATTTTGACACTGGAATTATTTATCCTACTTTTGAAAGACAGGTCAAAGAACTGCCACCACCAAAAGTTTCCAAATATCTCTACAACATAAAAGATAGGCATGACTATTTTGTTTCCAATTTGACAAAAGCTGAAATATTCAGAAGATTACATAATGAGCTAGATATTGACTCAAAGGATTGTTATACCTTGTGGCAATCATTTAAACAATCATTAGCTGTTACAGAAATTTTCATAGAAGAGGATGAACAGAAAATAAGCTTTGAGGATATAGCAAAGATGGTGTCAGAAAGACCAGCGCCTAGAGGCATCATAATTAATTTAATTCATTTACTTGTTGCTAAAAATCACGAGCTAACTGTTTTGACTAGTGACAAAGTTCTTAAAAGGAGGTTTCAAGTTTATTATACCAAAGTTATTACGTACGATGATCTGAAGGGTATTTCTTAGCGTACTTGCTGAGTATTTTTCTTTGTATTCTTGTAGCTTCCTCTAAAGTAATAGTCTTTTTAGGCACAGATACCTTTACGTTATGACCACCCAGTTTAATAGTTTTTATTTCGAAGTTCTTATCATCTCTCATAAATGGTATATTGTTGGCAGTATATTTATAAGTTCAAGCTCAAATGCGCTTATTTTTAACAACATTCAATAAATTTATATGAAATATATTCTTGCAGTAATTGCCTTTCTGATATTACTTCCTTTAGCAGCTTCTCAAATAATTTTACCACTGGCGGAAACACAGTTTACCATAGGTCCGATTGTTCTTGCACCAATCCCGCCAAGTCCTGGATCTTCAGGTCCAGGAGGCAATGTTATCGGCCCAAGCCTACCTTTTGCAGATTTCACAGGCACAACCCAAATACTAGTACTCCGAGGCGATTTGGACTACCTAAGAGTAGGATGGAATGCAGCATATGTGGATAATGCAGAAAGAAACATAGGTGCCAGATGTTATTTGAATTGCCCTAATCCTGGAAATGACATAGATGCAAATTGTGCAGCCTTCCAGAAATGCGAGTACGTAGGCTTGGTTGGCCCTCGTTCTTGTCTAATATCCAACCCGAAATACGAGCTTAAACTACCTCCGATGGAAACGAATACTGTAACCTGTAAATTTTACGACCCTTTAAATCCAAGTGTCCCCTTCAAGCCATATCCCAAGAGAACTTTCAGACCAATAGATTATTCGCTTTCAGTATCGCCAATAACTGCAACAGTTGGAGACCAGTTCAGCTTCCCCCTGAGCGTTGTATCGGTTGGATTGCTCGCAAGCGCATACACATTCAGCGTTACGGAGCTGTCGGAGCCGAATTCATTGACAATTGACAGAACCATAGGGAATACCGAGAACCTGGATTATGGCGTGGCTGGAAGGTTTACGCCCAAGATGATTTCTCTTTTTGCAAAAGTCACCAACCTGGAAATCCTTGCAAACGCGAATTCTGATCCGGTTGCATGCAGCATTGATGCGGACTGCAGCTATCTTGGAGATGGGAAATGCGTTGTTTCGCAAGGCACGGGGAGGTGCTGGAAAAAGCTTGACATACAGCTGAAGGCTGGAAATGCAAGCCTGCCTGATTTTGATATTTTTGGATTTTTGCAAATAATGGTGTTGTCAACTGTAGTTTTAATTTTGGTTAGAAGAAAGTAGTGGGTCTGCGCGGAATTGAACCGCGGTTTAGGCGTTGTAAGCGCCTCTTCAGGCAGATGTGTCCTAACCACTAGACTACAGACCCGTACCAATTAATGATATTTTTAATATTTTAAAACCATCGGAAGTCTACTCTCAAAAACTAAGTATATCTCCTTCACTTAATTCATTTTAGTGATTTAAATGGAAAAGGAATTAAAAGTTGTTCCATCAGAAGAATTGTCCTATTGGATAGGAGTAGCTCAAAGTGACGGTTGCCTAACTAGCTATCTTGTTAAACGGGATAAATTCATAGAAAAAAAAGAAATTCGTGTAGAATTGAGTTTGGATGTATGTTACAAATCTTTGCCCATGTTAAAGAAATTCAGAGATTTATCAAAAACTATTTTTGGTCGTGATAGTCAGATATGGAAAACTGCTCGAGAATATTGGAAATTTCATATAGCAGTAAAATCACTATTACCACTATTCAAAGGACTTGACATTGTTTTGTCATCAAAGTTTTTTATTCCGCCCTATTGGGTTGTCCAAGAACCTAAATATTTCGGTGCCTATTTAGCTGGTTTAATTGATGGCGATGGTGATATTGCGGTAAAACGACCCAAATACCCACAATGTGCTGTAACAATAAGTAGTGGAGCATTTCAAGATATTCTGGCAGAATCGATAACCAAAATTCTTGGTTGTGGTGTACACCAAGCGAAATACCATAAAATAAGTCTTATAAAAAGTTCAGATCACACCATTGAAGGTACTTG
>CAYITO010000018.1:0-14099 GCA_964366355.1 uncultured archaeon | reverse complement strand
GTAAAAGTTTTGGGGACAGGAATTTTTGCAATAGAAACTTGCGATGATAGAGATAAGTTCAGGGAATTGATGATAAAAAATGATATACCAATCCCAAAAAGCAGAAAAGCAAATTCTATTGATGAAGCATTGGAAGTTGCAAAAGAAATAGGATATCCTGTAATGGTAAGAGTTTCTTATACATTAGGCGGACAAGGCTCGGGAGTTGCGAACAATTTCAAGGAACTGGCTGAAATAGTTGCGAAGGGATTGGCATACAGCAGAATCAATCAAGTCTTGATAGAGGAGTATGTCGGCAAATGGAAGGAGATTGAATATGAAATAATGCGCGATTCTGCTGATAATTGCACGATTGTTTGCAACATGGAAAATTTTGATCCAATGGGAATTCACACAGGTGAAAGCATAGTTGTCGCGCCGTCACAGACACTAACCAATAGAGAATATCATGCAATGAGGATGCTGGCATTCAAAGTAATCCGCGCGTTGGGAATAGTTGGGGAATGCAACATACAATTTGCCGTAAATCCTGAAAAAGAGGACTATCGCGTCATAGAAGTAAATTCAAGACTGTCTCGCAGTTCTGCATTGGCCAGCAAAGCTACCGGATATCCGATTGCGTACATCGCTGCAAAATTAGGAATAGGCTACACGCTGCCAGAGTTGATAAACAAAGTTACTGGCGTAACTACAGCGTGTTTTGAACCGGCATTAGATTATGTTACGGTCAAGATTCCAAGATGGGATTTCCAAAAATTCAAAAATGTCAGCAGAAGAATTGGAACTCAAATGAAATCTGTGGGGGAAGTGATGGCGATTGGAAGGACGTTCGAAGAAGCTTTGCAGAAGGCTATCAGAATGCTAGATATTGGAAAGGAATTAACAGATGTTAATGGCATCAGTCCGGACATCGAAAGAATAAAATACGAATTAGAATTTCCGACCGACAAAAGAATTTTCTTCATCGTGAAAGCATTGCAGCTGGGAATCGGTGAAGATGAAATTAACAAATTGAATGGGGTCGATAGATGGTTCTTATACAAAATAAAAAATATTGTTGAGTTTGAAAATAAATTGAAAACTTCATTATCGAAAGAAATTTTAAGAAGGGCAAAGCAACTGGGATTTTCTGACAAGAAGATAGGAGGATTAGCTGGCAAGAGTGAACAGGAAGTCAGGAAATTGCGAAAGTCCTATGATATTGTTCCAGTTGTAAAGCAGATCGATACGTTGGCTGCCGAGTGGCCTGCAGTTACAAACTACCTTTATCTAACATACAATGGTGATACAGACGATATAGAATTTCAAAAGAAAAGAAAAGTTATAGTTCTTGGTTCTGGCTGCTACAGAATAGGCAGCAGCGTGGAATTTGATTGGTGCTGTGTCAACACAGCATGGGCATTGAAGGAAAAGAGCATAGATGAAGTTATAATGATAAATTACAATCCAGAGACTGTTTCAACCGATTATGATCTCTTTGACAAACTTTATTTCGAGGAACTGACTTTGGAAAGGGTTTTGGATATTGCAGAAAATGAGAATCCCGAGGGGGTTGTTGTCAGCGTTGGCGGGCAGATACCAAATAATCTGGCGCTGAAACTTTCGAAAAACGGGGTGAAAATAATTGGAACTTCCGCGGGAGATATAGACAAAGCCGAGGACAGAGCGAAATTCAGTGCTATCTTAGACGAGCTAAAGATACCGCAACCTATATGGAGCAAGATGGAAACCATGGAAAATGCAAGGAAGTTTGCAAAAGAAATAGGATATCCTGTCTTGGTTCGGCCGTCATACGTATTGGCTGGAGCTGCAATGCAAGTGGCTGATGGCGAGAATGAATTGGAAGGTTATTTGAAGGCTGCGGCAAGTGTTTCTGAAGAATATCCGGTCGTTATTTCAAAATTTTTGACAGAAGCTAAGGAAGTGGAGGTTGATGCTGTGAGCGATGGTGAGAATGTATTCATCGGTGCAATTTTGGAACATGTGGAAGAGGCAGGCGTGCACTCTGGTGATGCGACAATCTCAATTCCATCTATGCTCGTTGGTGATGATGTGAAAAATAAAATCAGAGATTATACGAGAAAGATTGCAGGAAGGCTCAACATCAAAGGGCCTTTTAACATTCAATATCTGGTGAAGAATGGAAATGCTTACGTGATAGAATGCAATCTTCGTGCAAGTAGAAGCATGCCGTTTGTCTCGAAGACGGTTGGTGTGAATTTAATGAAATTGGCTGCTGATGTGATGCTTGGTGGGAAAGTTGATGATGGTGAAGCAGTTCCAAAAACTTTTGCTGTCAAAGCTCCACAATTCTCCTTCATGAGGCTGGAAGGTGCAGATCCTGTTACTAGCGTTGATATGGTTTCGACCGGTGAAGTGGCATGCTTTGGGAAAAGTTTCAACGAAGCATTCTTGAAGGCATTAATTGCATCTGGGTTTAAATTACCGAAGAGAACGATTCTTCTATCTACAGGCCCGATAAAAACGAAAGCCTATCTCCTTGAAAGTGTGAGGAAATTAGCAAAAATGGGATTCGAATTGTATGCAACAGAAGGCACTTCAAGATTCTTAGAATCAAATGGAATTAAAACAACTGTATTGCATTGGCCTTTAGAATCGAAAGAACCGAATGTTTCTACCTATATTTCAGAAGAAAAAATTGATTTAGTAATCAACATACCAAAAAGTTTTGAGAAGGAAGAGATTACGAATGACTATCTGATAAGAAGAAGGGCGGTTGAATTTGGTGTTCCGATTATAACAAATGCTGAATTGGTGAAAATTTTGATAAATGCTTTGGAGAAACCAATAAGTTTAGGTATATAGTCCCGTGCAGATTCGAACTGCAGTCTTCAGCTCCAGAGGCTGACATCCTTGACCGCTAGACGACGGGACTGTGGTTAATACAATAATTTGAAACTATATAAAATCTAATTATTGTTTGATATTTACTTGGATTTATTAAAAAGGATGAAAATGTGAATAGTACAAAAGAACTTCATTCAAAAATTAAACATATAGTAAAAAATAAAGTGATATAATGAGAATACTGCAACATCATGTCGAATTTATAGAATACCAACCTATAGAAAAAGAGATTGGACTTGCTGAAGTTACAGATAAGAAACTTGTTAGATTTGAAAATATAGTAGTTTTATTCACATGCGTGGAAAGGGATGACAACAAAGAAGTAGCAAGGAGATCTATAGAAGACTTAAAATCGTATCTAGAAAAAATAAAGGTAAATAGAGTTCTGATATATCCCTTTGCTCATTTAAGTAGAGACTTAGCTAGGCCTCACGATGCATTGGATATCATAAAAGAAATGGAGGTACATGCGAAAAAATTGAAAATAGAAACTTATCGTGCACCTTTTGGTTGGACAAAACAATACGCTTTAAGGATTAAAGGACATCCCTTGGCTGAATCTGCAAAAATCTATACCACTGATGAAAAAGAAGAAAGAAAACCAATCGAAATAAAGAAACTCGGGAAGAAACCGACCTTAGAAAAGGAGAAACTAAGCGATAATGACCACAGGATAATCGGACAGCAGTTGGATCTGTATAGTTTCCATGAAGTTGCGCCTGGCATGGTTTTCTTCCACAACAAAGGGGTACTCTTAAGAAATTTGCTTGTAGATTTTTCAAGAAAAGCGCAGCTCGAACGCGGCTATCAAGAAGTAAGCACGCCTGCGATTGTAAACAAGAACCTCTGGGAAATCAGCGGCCATCTGGAGCATTACAAAAATTTGATGTTCTTCACAGAACTTGAAGACAATGAGTTTGCCATAAAACCGATGAACTGTCCCGAAGCAATTTTGATTTTCAAGACAAAAACAAGAAGTTACAAAGACCTGCCGATAAGGCTTGCGGAATTTGGAATGCTTCACAGGAATGAGTTGAGCGGTGTTTTGTCTGGATTGTTCAGGGTAAGATCGTTTTTGCAGGATGATGCGCATATTTTCGTGACACCGGAACAGTTGGAAGATGAGCTGCTGAAAGTAATTGATTTGACAGATTATTTTTACAAAACTTTTGATTTTCCCTACACTGTGGAGTTGTCGACGAGACCGGAAAAATTCATGGGGGAAATAAAACTCTGGGATAAAGCCGAAGATGCATTGAAAGAGGCGCTGAAAAGGAAGAAGATGAAATACAAAATAAAAGCCGGCGAGGGGGCGTTCTACGGACCGAAGATTGATTTTCACATAAAAGATTCGCTTGGAAGAGAATGGCAATTGGCAACAGTCCAGATAGATTTCCAATTGCCGGAAAGATTTGAGCTGGCTTATACTGGTGAGGATGGGAAACAGCACAGTCCAGTTATAGTTCATCGTGCCATTTATGGGAGCTTGGAAAGATTCATCGGAATTTTGGTAGAGCATTATCAGGGAAAGTTTCCTGTCTGGCTATCACCTGTCCAAGTTCGCGTTTTGCCTATATCTGATGATAACATAAAATACGCGGAAGGTGTGATGGGAAAGTTGAAGGGAAATGATGTGCGTGTGGAGATTGGCAAAGAAACTTCTACCATAGAAAATAAAATTAGAAATGGTATTTTGCAGAAAATTCCTTATTTAATTATTGTTGGTAAGAAAGAAGAAACCGATAAAACTGTAGCTGTTAGGACAAGAGACGGCAAAGTCAAGTATGGTGTAAAGTTAGACGATTTTGTAAAACAATTGAAAGATGAAACTAATAATTTTAAATAAATTTACCTGAATTTATTCCGTTTTAATCCTTTCAGGAAGAAGATAAAGTAAATCTCTTCTTATGTTTGTGGCTGTTATATCAAGACCTGCCCCACTAGCCTCTACTTTGTAACCATTTGGATAAGCTTCTGAAACTATAATTATTTTATTTTCCCTACCTTCGAGGCGTCCAAGTTGACTTTCTTTAGGTACCTCTTGCAAAGAAACTTCAAGTTCAGGTGTCCCATTTTTAACAATCATTCGCGCAACATATCTTAATGTATGACCATTTGCTTGCGCATAATCCATTCTTGTAGCAAATTCTGTATCAAGCATTGTCAAAGAATCTAAAAAACGATTTACATCACCCTCTAATAAGAGTTCTTGAGGAATAAATGGCTTTACATTTACATCTTCTATACTAACACCATATCCTGCAGTTCTCGCCAAAATGACTAGTTTTTTAGCAACATCTAAACCACTAAGGTCATCTCTAGGATGAGGCTCTGTATATCCTCTATCACGAGCTTCTCTAACAATCTCTGAGAGTCGACTGTTTGTGAGTTCTGAACTAATAAAACCAAGTGTTCCAGAAAAACAGCCTTCTATACTATAGAGACGATCATTTAGATCTCTGAGATCCTGTAAGTGGGGTACTGCTTCTGCACCTGCCATAACTGAACATCTGTAGCCGTATCTTCTAGGATATCTTGTAAGTCGTTGAAATGTAGAATGATCATGTGAAGCTAGTGGAATCTTATTTGCCGTAACAAGACCATGGGTGGTTTGCCCAGTTACATATATATGAAATTCAGTCATTGGCTCGTCAACTGCAGTAGCATCAACAAAAACGAGTGTGCTTCTATTACTTCTATACTGATCCACCATCCAAAGAAATTCGTTAGGATGCTGATATCTTCGTGCACCATCATAATTTCTATTTACAAAAGCGTATGTTCGTTCTGTAGAAATACCTTCTGGTAAATAAAGTGTATGTGTACTGGATGCCAGCCCCACAATCCTCGTAGGATTTGCATGACGGCTAGCGTCCGTGTCACCTTTTTCAATAACCTGTTTAATTAAAGTACTTCCTACTTTGCCAGTTGCACCAATGATATATACATCCTGAATCATCTTTTCACCTTACAGTAAATAATTCTTCTGTTAAAGCTGTAGTTGTAGATTCCAAGTTATCGCTATCAACAACAATAGATATGACTGGTGGCATAACTTTTTCATCAATTTGCACAGTAGAACGTAACGATATACCCCTTTCACTTAAAATTCCAGTTAAATAATAAAATGTGCCTTGCCTACTTTGCATTGCATCGCCAACTAAAGTAATTCTACCTACTTCGTCACCTACAACACTTGCTCTAAAACCATTTGCATTTAGGTGGGCCCTTAACTCTTCTATGTGATTTCTGAACAGAGTTTCGTTATCTCCTGCTTTTTTTCTATCATCAATGTTTAGTGTATAAGAAATTCCTCCCATAGCAGATACGGGTGTAATCGCATTTCCCCTCCCTTCCTCGAAACTAGATATTATACTCCAATATCCCATACCTTCGTATGTACCAATCATTCTATCTCGTATAGTTACCATGAAAGTTCTTTCTGGAACTACTGATGCAACAAATTTTTCTTTTGTAGTTTCAGTTTCAGTGGATATAACCGTCCCATCGCTTTGCATATTTTTTACAACTATTGGTAACCCACTACTTTCTGAAATGATTATTGCAGATGGGTGAACAACTGGTGAACCAGTCCACGACATATTTCCTGCCTCATTATAGCTGAGTTTTCTTAAAATGCCCAAATCTTCACGCGGATAAACCCTGAAAACGCCTGGGACGTCTTTTACAATTTCGACTGCTTGTGCACCTAAAGCAACAGCAAGGGCAGCAGCAAATCCATCGTTACTATTTCTTGCACCAAGTTGATATGCATCAGTTTTGTGATGTCTTCCAAGATATCCACCGACAACAGGTATGCCTTTACTTAGTAATCCCCCTACACGCTCTCTCAAATTTACTCTACTAGCTTCCATATCAATTAGTCCATGCGCATTTAGGAGAAAGCCGGCATCTGCTCCACTTAAATGTGCAGCGTCTCTATCTTGAGCTAAAATATGATATTTCTGCAGTATTGCAGAATGTCCCTCTGCCGAACCGACAAAAGCATCTTTGTTTCTAGCCTCCAAAAGTATTTTTAGGGCTTTCATTTCTTCTTTAATCTCTTCCATCGCTTGATCATGATGTCGTTTTGGGAGTGGTTTAGCAACTTCCCAATAAATATTTTCTATAGCTGATAACTCTTGCAAAGCTCTTCTATCGTAAATATCCATAAATCTGTTTGTTAATCCGCTCATAGCAGAGACTAAAACAACAGCTCTACTACCATCAGTACTTTTACCAACAACATACGAGGCTGCAGTCCTGAATGCATCTGCGCTAGAAAGAAGGCTACCGCCGTATTTGACAACAACTAAATTTGGCATAAAATCCTTAAACTATTGAACAGAGAAAAGGATTTAAACCTAACTAACAGCCTTAGAGCTGTTCCAAGCCAACTTAAACAAAGGCTCAAGAACTTCTTTGGCAGCATGCTCGCTTTTGCTCCATACAGCCAAGTCTTGAGTCGCATGGACAGTCTTTTGGTCAGTCAAGGAAAAAATTAATTCTTTGCTATCGACGACAGTGAATCTGCCAGACGTCGGAACTTGCTTGTCGTTAATGTTTCTGATTTCTGCAACGCCGCTGAGCCCCTTCAATGCATCCGCGCATTTCTCAGTATCATTTGCCAAAATCTTTATGTCAACGCCCTTGTCGCTTGCCTTTTTCAAAATGTCATAATGACTCTCATACAAATCATTCAGACCATCTGATGTGGTTAAGATGTTTATTTTTTTATCGGCCGCTTTAAACATCGAAGTCATTTCTCGGTGAAGAGAATATTTGCCCTTCAAGGCTCCTGTAAATTCTTCCGGAGCGACAACCTTCAATCCCTTGCTGAAAATTTCATTCAGCTCTTTTATAACTGGGGAGGATTTCAGATCTTCTATTCTTTCCTGAACAGATTGGAAGTCTTCCTCCATTTTTTTATTGGCTCTTTCCAACGCCTCTTCTGGAGCAATTGCAACATACTTCAATGGTTTGGATGGCTGCGCAGTTATAAAACCTTTGTCTGCAAGAGACTGTAAAATATCATAAGTCCTGCTTCTGGGAACGGTTGCAATCTCAGAAAGTTCGCCTGCAGTTGAAGTCCCTCGCGCCAAAAGCGCGACCCAAAGCTTTCTTTCGTATAAATTTAATCCTATTCCCTTCAATGCATCCATTACTTTGTTCGAAGCCAAGACCATTTTAACCACACTGGATTTAAATTAGATTTACTATTCAAGCATTTAAGTGTTGTGTTACTGGATAATAACAATAAAAATCGGAAGTTATTTAAGTTTAACTGGCTCTGCCTTGGAATGAGTAAAGTTCCTTTATTCTTTTTCTCAATTTGTAAGTATTTCCGTTGGATAGGCATGTAGCCCAAACTTTGCTGTCATCTGCTGTCAAGCATAGCCTAGGAATATAGAATTGTGATTTGAAAAATAAGTTTTTTGTTATTGTTTCGTTTGCGGCCCTCTACCCAGCAACGAACCCCAGTCGGAGAACCTGAGCCAAGGCCCCCCGAGCGAATACAGGACCGGCCTCTCACGGCCCCTGAAGTCCCAATAGAGAGCCCTTAATCCTTCGTAATCTTGAGTATTTGGATAAGTCCAGACATCTGTATTATCTGGCGCTCCTAAAAGTTGCGATAATTCTTTTGTAATTTTTTGGTAGCTTGTTGGCCAGTTGACTCGAAACCTCGGATCTGGGCTGATGCCCCTTATGTCCAGTTTATCTCTCCCCACAACTTTATAATCCTTTAATAGAACCGATACAACTTCTGAAGCAGGAGACTTGTCTGAAACAAGGCGCGGATGCATTGTTGGGCTTGAAGGCACCCACATTAAGATTTCTCTTGCCCGCACCCGATATCGCTGCCATATGCCGTCATGCAACTGCCTGTAGGCATCATTGACATCTTTTTCATTCAGGTCAGTGTGATCTCTCGCATATCTAATGAAATCTCCATTTGGTTTGTCTCTTTGTACAGCTTTTGCAACTCTGTTAACATCAGTTGAAGGTAAAACTACCAAGCCGTTGTCCTGCGCATAAAGCTGGACTTCAAACAGGTTTTTGCCGCGCAAGGATACTTCTGGTATAATTGAATATTCTACGCCTTGAATCGGCACATAAGCCTGAGCTTGGGTTGCCATATTGAAAGTAGGGGGTAGTAAAGGATTTAAACGTCATAAATTTATAAAACTCGACTCGGTTTTACCAAGAGGTTTGAAAATAACTCAGCCTCTTTTTCCTTGGGATTCGAAAAGAGATTTGACTCTATCTAATGTGTCTACTTCATTAGGACCCTTGTCTGAACGAAATCTTATAAATTTCGGGAACCGCAAGGCCATTCCAGATTCGTAGTTAGGAGATTTTTGTATTTCTTGATAACCAATTTCCATTATAATTTTCGGTTTTACTATAATAGTTTTTCCTTTTTCTGAAATAATCAACGGTTTCAGCATCTTAGTTGCCTGCTCGTATTCTTTTTCACTTAGACCAGTGGAAATCATCCCAACCGATAAAAACTTTCCTGTATCGGAATCTCTGCATGCTATCTCGTAGCTTGTAATCCATTTAGCCCTGCCTCCCTCGCCCCAGGTAGCGCCGATGATAACCAAATCCAGATTTTCCATTACACTCTTGATTTTATACATAGTGCCGACATGCCTGCCGAAAGTATATGCTGAGCCCGGGACTTTCAGCATCAGGCCTTCCTGTTTGTCCGCAAGCGCCTGCCGGAAGAACTTGTGTAATTCCTTCGGATTGTCGCTGATTATCTGCTTTGCCAGCTGGAATTTCTTGGGAATTGGCTTCACAATCTTCTCAAGAATCTTAATTCTTTCTTCCAGAGGCTTGTCAACAAGCATTTCGCCGTTGAGATAAATGATATCGAAAAGGTTGACTTGAACCGGAATTTCCTTTGACATCTTCTCGATGTCGTATTTTCTGTGTATTCTTTGTCCCAAAACCTGGAATGGAATAGGGGTGTTTGTTTTCAGATCTATCCCTAGAGCCTCGCATTCTACAATGCACTCGTCGGCCTTCAGACACTTGTGTGCCAGTTCTTCTACGTCTGGGAATTGCTTAGTGACATCCTCCTGCCGCCTTGTAAACAGCCATAATTTATTTTTCTTCTTCTCAATAACAACACGCATGCCATCATACTTGAATTGCGCGATGACCTTCCCGAATTCCTTTGTGACGTCTTCGATTTTTTCTGCCGCCAACCCCAACATTACTTGGATGGGTCTGCCGAGTTGAATTTTGACCTTTCCAAGTCCTCCAATCCCCTTTTCTTTGGCAATAATTGCCACTTCCGAAAAATCTGAAAGTATGCTCCATGCGTACTCAACCTCCTCGATGGCTTTTTCCTTTTCCTCTTTTGCAGACTTTTCGTCAACCAAAAATGCCTTCGCTATTGCATCTCTGATTATACCTTCTGCAACTCCAATTCTCAATTCCCCCAAGGTGGTCCTGACAATATATTTTGCTTCGGTTGGATGGGCTGAGATTATCAACTCTGCTATCAAACTTTGCTTTTTATCCTGCGAACCTTTGCCTGTAATTGTCGCAACTTTCCGCAAGTTTTCAAAGACATGGTCAACGGTCAATTTCCTCTTCAGTAGCATAGATTGCTTTTTTGATTTTATACATTTCTCTGCTGTCAGTCCCAAGTCACCGGTTTTTTTGAAAATTTGTTCCACTTTCGCCAAGGAAAAGCCGGATGCCTTTGCGATTACCTTTAACATTGTCTGGTTTGCTATCCCAAGCTCCATGCCTGTATGTGTTGAATAGACAATTCCCTGAACTAGCATCACTACTTTGGCCAGAGAATCGGCTGGCGTCTTGGAAAATAGTTCTGCAACGATATCGGCTTTGGATAATTTTGACTGGACCTCTTCCAATCTCTTATACGCATCTGCCAAGACAGAATAATCCATAGAATCACTAAATATCTCTTAAAGTATTGTTTAAATTTATTACAGAAAAGGCTTTAACAATATAAAAGAAATCTTATTTGGAGAGCATGGACGTCTTTGAAGCGATCGGTAGATTGAAAATTACTGTAAAGGAATTTGATTCTAGGCCTCTGGACGAGAAGGAAATCGGCCTGCTTATCTACATGGCTACTAGGATGACTTCTGCCGGCAATCTGCAGCCTTGGGAGTTTGTTGTTGTAAGGGATGACGAGCAGAAGAGGAAGCTTGCTGTCGCAGCGCTGAGGCAGAAGATTGTGTTTGATGCGCCTGTCAACATCGTTGTTTGTGCGAACATGGGCAGGGAGCATCTTAGGTTCGATAAAAAAGGTACCTTGTATGGTGTTCAGGATACGGCTGCGGTTGCTGCTATAATAATGATAGCCGCCAATGCGTTAGACTTGGGTGCTGTATGGATCAGGGCGTTTGATGAGGAAGAGGTAAGGACAGTTGTTGGTCTGCCTGAAGAGCTGAGGCCTGTTGCAATTATTTCCGTTGGTCATCCGGCATCCATAACAGAGGAGGAGAGGGGACCGATAGAATACATTACTTGGATTGACCAGTATGGCAAGAAGTTCGAGCTTGCTGTAGCGACGAAGAAGGGAAGGGAAGAGGAGCATCTCGTGAAGCCGATTGGCGTGTTCATGGAAGATGTGATAAAGTCTCTCCAAAAGAAGCTGGCGGCCAGGAAGACAAAGAAAAAATGAGATTCGAGGTTTCTGGAAGTTAAAATAAGCGGTGCTAAATTTAAGCTGTAAAAAAACAAATCTTTAATAGCCATGGGGAGTTTTTCATGAAAAATTTACACATCTTGGCATTTGTCATAGCCTCGCTCCTGTTATCGCCGGCCATTTTGGCAAAAGAAGATGTTGATACCTCATTGTCGACAACCGAATTGTTCATTTATTCCGGGGAAACTGCCAATGTTGATTTGACGATAACAAACATTCAGGACAAATATGATGTATTCTCAACCTCCATACTCCCTTCATATATAAACAAAATAACTGCATTCCCGGAGACCGCATCGACGAATTTTGGGCTGGGCTCAAAGATGAGCACCACTGTTAAATTGTCGTTCAGTGTTTTGCCTGAGGCTGAAGAGACTGATCTCCCAGCATTGTTTAGGGTATTTGTCACCTCCTTGTCAAATGCAAACATCTCTTCCAACAAGACAATCCAGATAAATGTGCTGAGGTCAAGCCCTGTGTACATGTCTGATTTCAGATTGAGCAAGTCGCTGTTTAATCCCGGAGAAACTGTGCAGATAAATTCCATACTGACGAATACACGCACCACACCATCCGACAAATATAGATTGCAGATATCGGTCAAGAAAGACGATTCATTGGTGAAAGATTTTGATGAGACGATTTCGGAAATTCCGGGGAAGACATCACAAACCGTATCTGAAAGTTACACTTTTGACACTTACGCACCGCCAGGAATTTACACGGTATCGGCAAAGTTGAAGGACAATCTTAACACTCAGGTTAGTTCAAGATCGGTTGACATAAGAGTGAATGAAATCAACAAAACCACATCTGAAACTTCTGATAAATTTAAGATTTTGTCCGTTGATAAAACCCGAACAGTGAAAAATGTCGGGAATGTTCCGACTTCGGTTGCTTTGAAGGACTCAATACCGTCATTTGCAAAGGATTGGGTAGTAGCAGAAATTACCCCTTCGTCAGTGACATCAGAAGGGAGCTTCGTGGTTTATGAGTGGTTGGTGGCGCTTTTGCCTGGACAGGAAGCAACAATCGAGTATCAGATTAATTTGGCCGGCGTGTGGGCAGGATTATTTTTAATTGTCATCATAGTTTATGTCGCGTTCAAATTCGTATTTACTCCGAGCATAACGAAGATTGTAAAAAGGCATGGAGTGTTGAGGAAAGGCAGTGAAATCATTGTCACGCTGGAGGTGAAGAATAACTCTCTGGGTGAAATAAAGGACTTGGTGGTTACAGATATCGTGCCGCAGCTGACAGAAGTTGTGCAAAGATTTGACACGCTGAAGCCTGTGATAAGGAAGACTTCAGAAGGGGCTGAACTAAGCTGGAAGTTTGATTCGCTGAAGGTTGCAGAAGAGAGAATAATCAACTATAGGATAAAGCCGACTGTGGACATTATCGGCAGTCTTGAGTTGCCTTCGGCTAAGATGGGCTATTACGACGGCAAGAGGGTAAGAAGGTTTACAGTTTCTAGGGCAGTGTCGGCCAAAGAGAGATAAGATTTTATACTCGCAAACATTATTTTAAATCCACCCCCGATAGCTCAAATCCAAATGGAGAGCAATGGTAGAGCATTCGCCTGTAGCCTAGCACTTCATGTGCTTGTGATCAGGACTTGCTCGGATAGTAAGCGAAGGGTTGCTGGTTCGAGTCCGGCTCGGGGGATAACCTTAAAAGATAGGAAGAAACTAAATATGATATTGGTTGGTGGGTCAAAACGAGCAGGAAACACCTGATCCCGTCCGATCTCAGAAGTTAAGATGCTCGGTGATTTGGGTTGTACTGTGCGAGAGCACGGGAACTCCAGGACGCCCACCAATCTCTTTATCCAAATAAAACTGCACATGCTCTCTTTTCTTAGGCATTACCATATGCGGTAATATAAAGTTACTAATTAACTCGAAGTTTTTACGGGAGACAAAGAATTCTGCATGATAGCATATACCCTCTGTCTTTCTACCTTCTATGATTCTGCTCAGTTCGCGTTTTCTTAAATTCACATTACAGTTTAACAATGTGGAAATTGCACCTTTTAATTCGAGTGGCTCTTTTGAGCTAAAGATTTGAATTCGACATTGATAATAACTTTTCCGATTTTTACGCCGTAATAAACGTATACAAACACTGCCATCCCCATCAATAATACCTGCCAGATAAGCCCCAAAGAAATTGATATTTTGTAAACACCATTTAGGTGGTATAGGAGGTTTGCCAAAAACAATACCTAGTCTATCAAACTCTTCCAAAAACGTTTTTACGCCTATTGTGTAAGCTAATAGGTCGTTTTTTCTTAATTTGTTATATTTTGTTTTCCTGCATATACAGAAATTTGTGGTACGCTTTAATAGGTGACCAGATATCTGAATAAATTTATGAAACATTGACGCTGATTTTGGTGAAACTGATAAACGGGCGTTTATTCTAATTATTCCACGGTTATCTGTATAACCACCATAACTACCATCAGTTTGCATAACACCTATCCAATAGGCTAATCCTTCTGAAGGTTCTAATCTAGTTTCCTCTGACATTT
>CAYITO010000017.1:4855-14315 GCA_964366355.1 uncultured archaeon | reverse complement strand
CGTTGCACTAAAAATCAACCACTCCAAGTATTCGTGGGCAACTAACAGCGATTAGACGAAATATTTTTACACTCGTTTTTATTAACGCGATAAGCAGATTCAAAAGAATTAACAATAAATTATAACACAGTTATATTTAAATACGTTTGTAGCATATACTAACTATGAAATTATTCTGCGAAACAATATTTGACGATACACTGCCGGCAGTTAGGGCAATCATCACCAATGAAATGATCAAGACTTACGGCATGAACCAATTCGAAGTAGCTCAAAAACTTGGAATAACCCAACCCGCAGTTTCACAATACTTGAGTGGATTGAGAGGCAAGAGAGTAAGGCAATTGATGACAAACCCAAAATTGTTGGAAGGAATGAAACAACTTACCGCAGACATAGTAAGCGGTAGGGTAAACCTTCATGAAAAGATTTGCGAAATATGCGCCACAACCAGAAAGCATAACATCTATTCCGAAAAGGAGTTGAACCCGTTCTTGTGCCTGATTGAAATGTATGGAGACAAGCTCAAGAAGGAAGGTAAGCTCAATGTCTGAATTGGTAATCAAAAACCTGCATGTGGAAATTGAAGGGAAGGAGATAGTCAAAGGAGTTAATCTGACTATAAAAGAAGGAGAGATACACGCATTAATGGGGCCTAACGGAAGCGGAAAGACAAGCATGGCATATGTCTTGATGGGGCATCCAAAATACAAAGTAACTAAGGGGGAGATTTTGTTCAATGGTCAAAATATTTCAAGCCTGTCCCCAGACAAGAGGGCAAAACTTGGTTTGTTTTTAGGTTTTCAATATCCGGTAGAAGTTTCTGGCGTGTCTCTATCAAATTTCCTTAGGACTGTTTACATGTCTAATAACGGACAGAAGAAGAAGGATGTTGGTGAAGAGGTTTTATCAGTTCTAGAATTCAGGGAATTTTTAAAACAAAAACTCAAAGAACTTCAGATGGACGAATCTTTTGCCAATCGGTATTTGAATGAAGGCTTTTCTGGTGGGGAAAAGAAAAGAGCGGAAGTTTTACAAATGTCTATCTTGAAACCCAAAATTGCGATTATCGATGAGGCAGATTCAGGCGCAGATGTCGACGCTCTCAAGGTGATAGCTAACGGTATATCCAACGTCAACAAAGTCGATAATACTGGAATACTTTTGATAACACACTACAATAGAATCTTGCACCTTCTCGCACCGCATTATGTCCACGTGATGATTAACGGCAAAATTGTGAAGTCCGGTGATAAATCATTGGCTGAGGAAATCGAAGAAAATGGATATGAAGTTTTGAGGGCTGGTTAAAATGGACAAGCAAATTTTGGACATAAGGAAAGAATATGCGGAGAAGTATGGCTTTAAAGTTGCAGAGAAATCTGTTCATAGATCCGAGCCAGGACTATCAGAAAAAGTAATCAGAGAGATGTCAGAGATCAAAGGTGAAAAGGGTGCGAACGAATGGATAAATAAATTCCGATTGAGGGGATTGAATCATTTCCTGAAGCGACCACTGCCTACTTGGGGTGGAGATTTGTCAAACATAAATTTTGATGAAATAACTTATTATATAAAACCAACCGAAAGACAAGAGAAAACGTGGGAAGAGCTTCCACCTGAAATCAAAAGAACTTTCGACAAGTTGGGAATTCCCGAAGCCGAAAGAAAATTCCTATCGGGAGTTGGCGTGCAATTTGATTCTGAAAATGTATATCACAGCTTGAAAAAGGATTTGGAGAAAAAAGGGGTAATTTTTGTCGATCCAGACACAGGATTGCAAAAATATCCGCACATATTCAAGAAATGGTTCGGTTCTGCCGTGCCACCTGAAGACAATAAATTTGCAGCATTGAATTCGGCATTTTTCAGTGGTGGGAGTTTCATTTATATTCCTCCAGGTGTTGAAGTCAAACAACCATTGCAGGCTTATTTCAGAATAAATGCAGAAGGATTTGGACAGTTTGAAAGAACATTGATTATTGTTGATGAGGGAGCGAAAGCACACTACATAGAAGGCTGCACAGCGCCAATCTATTCAAAAGAATCACTTCATGCAGCCGTAGTTGAGGTTATCGCCTTACCAGGTTCTCATTTCAGATATACAACTCTACAAAATTGGTCTAATAATGTTTATAATTTAGTTACAAAGCGTGCTCACGCATTCGAAGGAGCCACAGTTGAATGGTTGGACGCTAATATAGGAAGCAGGCTTACTATGAAATATCCAAGTGTATATTTGCGTGGACCACGGGCCAAAGCAGACATACTTTCAGTTGCATTTGCAGGCAAAGGTCAGCATCAAGATACTGGAGGTAAGGTGGTTCATCTAGCGCCAAATACTACTTCAAAGCTTCTTGCAAAATCTGTAAGCAAAGACGGAGGAAGAACTTCTTATAGAGGGCTGCTGCATATAAGCAAGCTTGCAGACAACGTGAAGTCTACTGTGAGGTGTGATGCATTGCTGCTGGATCAAATTTCAAAAACAGACACTTATCCGTACAATGAAGTGAACAACGAGAGCGCGACACTGACGCATGAAGCTACCGTCGGAAAAATTGGAGAACAGCAACTGTTCTATCTGATGTCCAGAGGCTTGGGGGAGCAGGAAGCTTTGGGAATGATTGTATCAGGCTTCTTTGACGCATTCGCAAAAGAGATTCCACTGGAGTATGCGGTTGAGTTCAATAGGTTGATTCAACTTGAAATGATTGGCGCTGTTGGTTAAAAAGATTTTTTGATTTTATGTCCGCAGAAAAATTTTTAGATGAAATTACAAAAAACAACGAGCCATATTGGTTAAAGGAATTTAGATTAACGTCGTTCCAAGCTTTTGAAAATTCAAGACCTGAAAATACAGAATTGTTTAAGCATCAGACTTTGTTCAATGATTTTAATTTGGACGAGTTCCAAGATGTAAATAAGGTTGATTCAAATTTAAGTTTCAACCTATCAAATGACATTCCCTATTCTCTGCAAACAAATGATGCGGTTCAAATAAACCTGCCAGATTCCCTTAAGAAAAAAGGAATTGTCATATCCAATTTAAACAGTTTCAAGGATGGCACGAATTTCAAACAGACTCTTATCAGCAATTCCAAAATAGACGATAAGTTTTTGCATCTCAATAACGCGTTGTTCAACTCGGGCCTATACATCTATGTCCCAAAGGGCGTGCAAGTTGAAATTCCATTTAGATTGATAACTACAGTAAGCAACCATCTGGTCAATAAAATTGTAATTATCTTGGATTCGGATAGTAAATTCAGAATTATCAAAGAGGACTATTCAAATTCCACCAACAGCCCTATTCTATATAGTGATTCTATAGAGGTGCTGCTGAAGGATGGGGCTGAATTGCATTTTTCACATCTTCAAAACCTGAGCCAGAATGTTGTGCATATATCCAATAAACTAGGCACTTGCCATAAGGACAGCAGAATATTTTGGAATATCGGATATTTCGGCGGCAGAAAGGTCAGATCAAGAGTTTACAGCCTGCTTCTTGGCGAGGGAAGCGAAGCAGAGGATCTGGAAGTATTGTTCGGCAACAAGGAACAGCAGTTTGATGTCTATTCGACTTTGTTACATACAGGAAAAAATACTACCGGAAGGGTCTTGTCAAATGGTGTTTTGAAAGATAAGTCAAATTCAATTTTCAAGGGAATGATTAAAATTTCCGAAGGCGCAAAGAATTCGAACTCTTTCTTGGGCGAGCATAGCATGCTTTTAGGCAAGGATGCAAGGGCCAAAGCAATTCCTGGTCTGGAAATTGAAACCAATGAGGTGAAGGCTACCCATTCGGCATCCGTTTCCCAAATTGAAGATGACAAGATTTTCTATCTCATGTCGCGAGGTTTGAGTGAGCAGGATGCTAAGAAGATGATAGCGCTGGCGTTCTTCGAGCCTGTTATACAAAAGATGCTTTTAGATGAAATCAAGGCGAAACTTTACCATTTGTTGGAACTAAAATGGGAAGGCAATGAGGAGAAATTCTTCAAGGATTCCGGCGAAATGAAAATACAAGAACCTACACAATCAAAGAAGAAAAGTGATGTATTTGCTGGGCATTACAAATATAGGTGATTCGGATGTTTGATGTCGAAAAGATAAGGCAGGATTTTCCGATATTGAAGCGCAGGATTGAAGGCAAGCCTTTGATTTTCTTGGATAGTGCATCTACATCTCAAAAGCCTGCACAGGTCATCAATGCAATCAAGGATTATTACGAACTGCACAATGCAAATCCCCATCGTTCCCTGTACAAGCTATGTGAGGAGGCTACGCAGCTATATGAAGATGCTAGGAAAAAGGTGGCAAAATTCATCAACGCAAAACATCCCGAAGAAATAATCTTTGTCAGAAACACAAATGAGGCAATAAACTTAATAGCCCATTCGTTTGCTTTGAATCGGGTGAAGAAATCGGATGAGATTATATCATCTGTCATGGAACATCATGCAAACATTCTCCCTTGGCAATATGTAAGGAAACAAACCGGGGCAAGTTTGAAATTTATCGACATAAAAGAAGACGGAACTCTCAATCTAGACCAGTTGGCAACAACTGCAGCTACAAAGTTAGTGTCCTTGACACATGTTTCAAATGTTTTGGGGACTATAAACCCAGTCAAGGAAATAGGCAAGGTTGTCCATGAGAGCGGGAGCATATTTGTTGCAGACGGGGCGCAATCAGTTCCCCACATGACTGTTGACGTGCAGGATATGGGATGTGATTTTTTTGCCTTCAGCGGCCATAAGATGCTGGCGCCAATGAACATTGGGGTTTTGTATGGTAAAAGAGAATTGCTGGAGGACATGGAACCTTTCATGCTGGGAAGCGACATGATCAAGGAAGTAACTCTTGAAGGGGCAACTTGGAATGATACTCCTTGGAAATTCGAAGCCGGCACTCCAAATGTCGAGGGAGCTGTCGGACTATCTACAGCTATCGATTATTTAGATAATTTAGGCATGAATAATGTAAGAAAACATGAAAAAGAAATTACAGAGTATGCATTGGGGAGATTAAGCGAAATTAAAGGTTTGAAAATATACGGTCCAATGGATGCTGACATGCGTGGAGGCGTGATTTCTTTCAATTTGGCAGATCTACATTCACATGATTTAGCTACAATTTTAAATGATTTTGGCATTGCTATTAGAAGTGGGCATCATTGCTGTATGCCTTTAATGAAAAGATTAGATATACCAGCTGCGGCTAGAGCCAGTTTCTATGTTTACACTACAAAATCAGAAGTTGATGCTTTGGTTAATGCATTAGAAAAATCAAAAGCAGTGTTTAGTGTATGAGTGCAGGAGCTATGTACAATGAATTAATCTTGGATCACTACAGATATCCGCAGAATTTTGGCAGATTGGAAAATCCTGATATAGTTCATAAAGAAGCTAACATGCTGTGTGGAGATGTTGTTGAGATACAATTGAAGTTAAATGGACAGGAAAAAATTTCTGAGGCTAAGTTTACTGGGAATGGATGCGCAATTAGTCAGGCAAGTGCAGATATGTTAATCGGTTCTATTAAAGGTAAAAGTGTCGATGAGATAAAAAATTTGGATAAAGATTTTATTTTAAGACTTTTAGGAATAGAAATCAGCCATATGAGATTAAAATGTGCGTTGCTTTCTTTATTAGCTTTACAAGTTGCGATATCGAGAAGGTAAAAAATTATTTTTTAAATGCAACCAAGTTATTAATGCACCCGTCACATTTCCCACAAGCAACTTTTCCATTTTTATAACAACTCCAAGTTAATTCTAAAGGAACTTTCAATTTTGTAGCAAGTTTAGTTATGTGAGTTTTATCAAGCTTAGCTAGAGGCATGACAACTTTTATTTTGTATCTCTTACCTAACCAACTGCCATTTGACAATGCAGAATTTATAGACTTAACATAGTTCACTTTAGTATCAGGAAATGGGTCAATAAAACTATGTCCCGTAACAATATAATTCACCCCCAGAAGTTCGGCAAAATATGATGCAACTCCGAAGAAAATTGTATTTCTACTTGGAATGTATGTCATTGGAATTTTAAATTTCTTTAAAATTGGATTTTTTCTAAATTTTCTCAACTCAGACATCTGCTTCAAAAAAGGCATATCCACAACCATTTGTCTTACACCAGCTTTCTTAGCTATTTTTCTAGCAGCTTCCATTTCTTTCTTGTTTGTTTTTCCAAATTTGAATGTCAGTGCAATTGAATTCCATTTACCTTTTACCATCCACAATACAGTAGCAGAATCTATGCCACCCGACAATAGAACTATAGCTTTAGTAGTCATGACATCAAGAGTTTTAATGCTTCTTCTTTCGTAGATGCATTTTCTTCAAATACGCCTCTAATTGCACTGGAAACTGTTTCCACATTATGAGCCTTTATACCTCTCATCTCCATGCACAGATGCCTTGCTTTTATCATCACAAGAACACCAGTTGATTTCAATCTTTTATATAAGTAGTCAGCCAATTGTGCTGTCAAATCTTCTTGCACTTGTGGTCTGGATGCTAGGTATTTTACAATTCTAGGGAACTTAGATAAGCCAAGAATTTTCTTTCCCGGTATGTAAGCAATAGAAACGTGTCCGAAAATAGGCAGTAAATGATGCGCACATACAGAATAGAATGGAATATTTTTCAAAGTTAAGATATCTCTATAGCCATTGTTATCAAACATCGTAATCTCCGGTTCATTATTTTTATCCAAACCCGCAAAAAGTTCTAAATACATTTCCGATACTCTTTTGGGAGTGTTTTTATAAATTTCAGAATTCTTGTTCACACCGACTTCTATCAAAATCGTTCTTAGTGCATTTTCAATTCTTTCTTTGCATTTTTCGTCTTTCATATCATTCCCAATATTCCGCATAGTTTCTTGGCGATTCCCATACTCTGACTTTCTCTAGTCTTCTGATATTCCTGTCCTTTAATTCTTTAAAAACTACCTTAGCTATATTTTCCGCTGTAGTATCATCACCAATAACATCATTCAAATGTTTATGATCATATTTGCCGATTACATCATTCAAAATTCTTTTCAAATCAAGAAAATCGGAATCCTTAAGTATCCCATTATCATCCAATTCATTTCCTGCACTGAAAACTTCCACTTTGTAAAAGTGTCCATGGAGGTTTCTGCATTTTCCAGCGTGATTAGGTATCATATGCGACGCATCAAAATCGTCTTCAACCCTAATTCTGAACATTCACTCACTAATAGCCTGTAAATCTTTCAATCCTTATATTGTTATCATTTACATCCATATTTTTTAAAGTAATGACCATCACATCAACCATCGCAGGCGGACCACAGACGTAGAATATGCAATTTTTCATATCTTTCACATTGCTTTTTATCATTGCCGCATCAATCCTTCCTGCAACGCCCTGCCATTTCATCTTCGATTCTTCAGGTCTGGTAATAGCATAGACAACCTTCAAATTTGGATTTATTTTCTGCCACACATCAAATTCTTTTTTGAAGGTTATTTCTTCAGGCGTTTTGTTCGAATACAATAAAACAATTTTCAAATTCAATTTTTTATCAGTCGCAAATTTTATCATATCTCGGAATGGAGTTATTCCAATGCCACCTGTAATCATAACGATAGTCTTGGAATAGTCCTGCAGCAGAAATCTCCCAAATGGTCCTCGGATATCTACTTTGTCGCCTATACTTGTCGATTCCAATTTATTTTTGAAATTGCTTCCAGTAATTTTCGTGGAAATCATGATATAGCCAGCCTCTGTAGGTGAAGATGACAGAGAGAACATCCTAACACCATTTCTTTCATCCACCACATCTAATTTCATGATTATGTATTGCCCTGGCTTATATTGAAAATCCATTCCAGCTAAATCAAATTTGAATGATTTTACATCTACAGATTCTTGTTTAACGGCTATTAATGGCAACTGCATATCAATTTATAAGATTGAAAATAAGAAATAAAAAGGAGTCAAATGGTTTTTTTCGAAGGTATCATAATAATTTTGGGCCTAATTCTATTTGAAACTATAAACAGCGTTGATAATGCAATAATAAACGCAGCTGTTCTTAAAACCATGAGCAAAAAATGGCGGAAAATATTCCTGTTTGTCGGAATTGTAACATCAGTCTTTTTGGTTAGGCTTATACTGCCTTTGGTAATAGTCTGGCTTGTGGTTCCAAATATTTCATTTTCGGACATGGTAAATCTTTTCACAGGAAGCAGTACTGTAGCTGCAGAAGCAATAGAGCAGCAAAAGCCCTTGATTCTAATTTTTGGCGGCATGTTCATGCTCCTTCTATATTTCCATTGGCTCTTCATGGAAAGGAAGAATCCACTCTTCACTCACGAAAGAATTTTGAAGGAGCACCATAGCGTCTGGTTTTTCGCCTTCGCTGCAATTATCTTGGTAGCTTTACTTTATTTTTCAAGGCACAATCCCAACATGATGCTGTTTGCTGCAATTGGTAGCGCGATGTTTTTCATTGTTTATGGATTTAAGGAGACTGCAGAGAGGCAAGAGGCAAAGTTGCTTAAGAGAAAACTTTCAGACGTTTCTAAATTCTTATATCTTGAGGTGTTGGATGCGACTTTCAGTTTTGATGGCGTTGTTGGTGCATTTGCATTTACAACCAATCTACTTTATATATTCCTAGGTTTGGGGCTAGGGGCTATTGCTTTGCGACAATTGACAATTTTGGGTATAGACAAGATTGCGCAATACAAATGGTTGAAGAATGGAGCCATGACTGCGATAGGTTTCCTAGGTCTTTTCATGACACTGGAAAGTTTCCATATAAAATTACCAATCTACCTGCCTACTTTGGTGACATTTGCGGCAGTTGGATACGCATTTTACAAATCCCATCAGCACATAAAGTCCGCAACACTTTACAAATACGCTAAGCGGTAATGCAGGGGGTGAGACTTGAACTCACTAGCAATCACTTTTTCTTAAAAAGATACTTCCCTTCATTAGCAAGCTTCCTAAACAAATCTCTTCTTTCTTTCAACGTCTGTTTTACATAATCCAATGTTGTCATACTTTACCAACGTTCTTTTTAAGCCAATTCAACACTTGAATGAATGTCGTTTCCTCTTTATTAATGTTATGCACTATGTCCCATAAAGCTTCATCCGTAGCAGTAAACTTCATGCCGTTTTCTCTTAGAATAGCTTCTGAAATAGCTATTGCAGTTCTTTTATTGCCATCGGCAAAGGGATGATTTTTTACTATGCCATATAATGCCCTTGCTGATTTCGTATAGATATCTTTAGTTGTATTGATTTGTGATATTATAAAGTCCAAATTGCCTAAATTTACAATCCCTGTATGGCCACCAGTTTCTTCGATGATATTATCATGAGCTTCTTTTATTTCCTCAGTTTTCATCATGCTTAGTTTTTGGTTAATCGCTTAGAAATAGGGGATGCAGGGGGAGAGATTTGAACTC
>CAYITO010000017.1:0-4755 GCA_964366355.1 uncultured archaeon | reverse complement strand
ATGCAGGGGGAGAGATTTGAACTCTCGAAGGCACTAAGCCATCAGCTATCCTACATTTGTCCTAAGGCTGATCCGATTGACCAGACTACGGGACCCCTGCAAAGCAAATATACAGTAGTCATTTATAAATTATACATGGAGTTTAAATTCCTTATACTAATCGCAATGCTAGCTGCGGTGCTAGCTGTGATCCTTACAAGCAAATCAGAAACAAAATACACAAAAGTCATCGTTGGAAATGCAGAGGTAAAAGCAGAGCTGGCTGACACGCCTTTGAAGCAGATGAAAGGTTTGATGTTCAGGAAATCTTTGCCAGAAAATTCAGGAATGCTGTTTATTTTTGACAAGGAAGACTACTATGGATTCTGGATGATGAACACCAGCATACCATTGGACATAATTTGGATAAACAATGACATGGAGATAGTCCACATAGAGAAAAATGTGCAGCCATGCGGCATTTTATGCCCGGTTTACAAACCAAATGGAAAAGCAAGGTACGTTTTAGAAGTTAATTCGGGATTTGTTGATAAACATAAGATAGAGGTCGGTCATTTCATTGACATTACATAGCTATATTTCATTCCCATACAAATGTAATTTATGGAAAGAAAGCACATCTACAGATTGCTCGAATTTCTTATAATAGGTGTTGTACTTGGTGTTACTGAGGATGTTATAGCAGTTACTCTTTCAACTGGTGCACATATTAATTGGAATGTTATTTTAATAATAATTCTAGTAGCGATACCCTTTGCCGCATTCTCAGAGCTTGTCGTAGATCACGAGGATTTTGGGCTTTTCGGCAGGAAAAGAAAGAAAAAATGATTGGATGCTCCCTAGGGGATTTGAACCCCTGTTTCCTGCCTCAAATGAGGTCACAAGCTCGATTAGCCAGAGTTCTTCTAAACCCTTGAAGCTCGGATCCTTGACCGGACTAGACGAAGGGAGCATGCAAAATATTACTACATGCTATATTTATTAAACTGTGGACCCGGAGGGATTTGAACCCTCAACCCGAGGTAGCCTCCTCAAGACCGAAGCCTCGTCGGATGTCCAGTTTCCACACGGGTCCTTATAAATAATTTTAGAAACAATAGATAAACACTATAATTTATTTATAATCATATCCCGTATCTTTCTGGGGTCAGCCCTTCCACCAGATTTTTTCATGACCTCGCCAACTAGCTTATCTAGGGAATTTCTATTTCCGGCACGATAATCCAGTAGCACCTTTGTATTTGCATCTATAGTCTCCCGAATTAATTCGTCCAAGCTTTTCTGTGCCAGCAAGATTTTTTCATAGTCCAAATAGTCTCCCTTGGACTTCTTTTGTTTCTTCATAGTTGAGAACTAATTTTCCTATTATAAAAAGATTTTATTTCTTCCCGTCGAATAGCCAAGAAAAGTCAGGAGCCTTCCTCTTAACTTTAACCCTCTCTGCCAATGCATGTGAAACTAGTGGCAAAGCAATCGTTGCATCAGAGTAGCATTGTACATTATTCCCGCCAAAAATTTCCTTCCCCCAGCTTGAAGCCTCTTCGAATGTACAGCCTGATAATCCTCCCCATTGGGGTGCATCGGTTGTTATCTGTATGGCATATTTGTGCGGATAGTATGCCTCGTTTGTAGTCCTGTGTATGCCGCCTTTCTTGCCAGGAACAGATCTTGATTCGAACTGCAAAGGAGATGTGACTGCCAACAATTGTATAAAATCTTTCGGAACTCCTCCGCCTATGTAAACCACACCAGTGCTTTTTATTTTTTGTGCAAGTCCCATGAACTCGCTGAAATCTTTTACAGAATCCAAAATCAAATGGAATCCCTTGGTTTTCGCAACCAATGCAGCATCACCATAAGGACTATCGACTATCGCAGGGCAATAAATCGGCACCTTATTCTCTGCCGCAGTGGCAACTATGCTTTTAATTCCCTTCTTGCTCAAAAATCTCCCGATTTCATATAAAAATTCTCTTGTAGTATAAAGATGCTCATCCTTCAGGGTCATTATTCCTTCTGCGATTAGTTCTATCATTTTTACATAATCAATCTCGCTGCCAAAAACATCATAATAGCGATTTATATCATTATCAAGTAAATCATGGTCGTTGACATTATGACTCCCCTGCCAGTATCCGTATCCCATCGCATCAACAATGTCTTCAGAAATATTTGCACCGGTTGGAACTAAAATGTCGATATAACGATTCTCGATGAACCAATTGATAATTTTCCATTGGCCTGTCGTGCTCAGCGAACCTGCATATCCCATGAGAACTGTGACATCAGGGTCTTTGTGCATGTTTTCCCAGACATCTACTGCCTGTCCCAACTTTTTTCCCTGAAATCCTGTTTCAGCCATGTCTGAAAGAAGTTGTGAAATTTTTTTCCCATTGTGAACTTCAATAGGTTTTACTTTCTTTACAAAATATTTGTTTGATTTTTCTTTCATTAAATCTCTTTATAATAATACATTGCTCACTTAAATTGTTTTCTATATTTTTTTTGAAAAAAATTTAGAATTTTTTTATAATTAATTTTTATTTCAAAAATTATGAGCGCCTCAAGGCGGACTCGAACCGCCGACCTCCTCGTTTCTATATGAAATTTAACAGCGAGTTGCTCTACCTGCTGAGCTATTGAGGCATTTCCTCAAGCTAATAGTTTATGTAGTTATTAATCCTTAAATAAGCTTTTTCAGTAGCTCTTTTATTTTATTCGGATCTCCAGCAACTTTAGTCTTTTTCAGAACTTGGCCAATCAAGAATTGTATGGATTTTTCGTTTCCCGACCTGTAATCTGCTATAGCTTTTGGATTTTGTTTAATTACCTCTTTAATCACACTTTCCAAATCTATTTTCTTCGGCAAATTCCATTCTTTAATCAATTCCTTTATAGACTTCCCACTTGGAACTAATTCTTTAATCAATTCCTTCCCCAGCCTTTCAGTTATTTCTTCTTTATCCATAGCCTTCAGAAATTCAGCAAACAGTTTTGGCGTAACTTTTGATTGTCTAATTACCAAATCATTCCAATTCAATACCTTTAGCAAATCAGTAACAATCCAGCGCGAGACATACGCCGGCTTATTGAACAATTTGATGCATTCTTCGAAAAAATCCGCCAATGCCTTGTCGACATAAACTATAACCTTTGCATCCCTTTCTGGTATTTTATATTCCTTGATAAACCGTTCAATTCTCTGATCAGGCAATTCGGGCATCCTTTTTGCAATCTTATCCATCCAAACTTTTCCGATCTCCACCATCGTCAGATCAGGTTCAAAAATATAACCATAATCCTCCTCGAATTCCTTTTTCCTCAATGTTGACGTAGTTTTTGTGTCGGCATCAAAATGCCGTGTCTCCCGATGTATTTTCATGCCCATCTGCACGGAATTCTTCTGCCTTACGATTTCGTAATTCAATGCCTTTTCAACATTTGCAAATCCAGTAATATTTTTAATTTCTACCCTCTCACCGCCTTCTATCGAGACATTGGCATCAACTCTCATCGAACCTTCCTTGCTCGCGTCAAACACCTCCAAATGTTCTAGAATAGATGTGAGTTTTGAAAGAAATTCCCTGACTTCCCCAGTGTCTACAAAGTCCGGCTCTGTCACTATCTCCACCAGTGGCGCGCCAGAACGATTATAATCCATCAGAACATATTGTGCGGAAGTTATTCCCCCGCCGACATGAATCAATTTTGCAGGGTCTTCTTCTATATGCACTCTTCTTATCCTGATTTTCTTATCAGATAAATCCAAATAACCGTTGTTGCATAAAGGAATTTCATATTGGGTTATCTGGAAATTTTTCGACATGTCCGGATAGAAGTATGTCTTTCTTGAAAAGAACATCTCCGGCGCAATCCTACAATTCAGAGCCTTGGCAATTAGTATCGCGGAGTCTACGACTTTTTTATTCAGTGCAGGCTTGCTTCCCGGAAAACCTAGACAAATAGGACATGTGTTTGTGTTTGGTTCCTTCTCTTCATACCTGCTTGAGCATTTGCAGAATAGTTTGCTTTCCGTGAGCATATGCACGTGAACCTCTAAGCCGATCATCACTTTCATATATTTAATTTCTACTTTGCAAGATTTAATTAAGTTTGGCTTTGGCTGGCATTATTTCTACTAATTTAGATTATTCTAACATACCTGTTTCACGCAGGTATCTCAAAAATTCCCATCTTCTCTGTTCTAAATACTCCCTTATTGTACTTGATCTCGATGGATGTCGCATTTTTTTTAACGCTTTATCTTCAAGATACCTTACACATTCTCTTGTTACAGCAAGTTCTTTGCTTAAGGTATCAACATCTCTCGATTTTCCATCAAAGCCAAAACGCCCTCTTACAATTCGATGGTATGGAACTTTGTTTCTGCTGGGCGGCAGATTACCAATAATACCATTAAGCAATGAATGATATGCCCCATTATTAACTATTATTTCTTGTGATGGAACGTAAATTCTATCCCAATAATCTAAGACAATATCCCTAAACTCATCTTTGCCGTTTTTAACGCAATACGAGGCATGACGTCTAGCATCAGCTTCGAAATCCCAACATGGCAATTCCATCTTAGCATAACCTGTTCCAAAAATAGCCGAGGTTAATCTGATAGGTGGTAGACTGAACAAAAATTCAAGATATATTTTTTCCACTGTATAGGGACTTGTAGGAGCTGTATCAAAACGGTTTGTAACTACATCTAATGTAACTTTTTCCATAAGGTATCAATAAAAACGT
>CAYITO010000016.1:0-14633 GCA_964366355.1 uncultured archaeon | reverse complement strand
GTTCCAGTGTCTGCATACAACGGGGATTGCTTGACAAAGAAATCGGACAAGATGACTTGGTACAAGGGAATGTCAATTGTTGAAACTCTTGACGCAGTTATAAAAGAGCCTGAGAAGCCAACACAGAAGCCATTGAGATTGCCCATACAAGATGTCTACAGCATCACAGGTGTTGGAACTGTTCCTGTCGGAAGGGTTGAGACGGGTGTGATGAAGATGAATGACAAGATAATTTTCGAACCTTCAGGTGTTGTTGGCGAAGTAAAATCTGTGGAGGTTCACCACCAGCAAATCAATGAAGCAAAGCCAGGTGATAATGTTGGTTTCAATGTAAGGGGTGTTGATAAGTCGCAGATAAAGAGGGGGGATGTTGCTGGTCATCCGGATAATCCACCTAGTGTAGTTAAAGAATTTACAGGACAGATAATTGTTTTGCAGCATCCGACTGTAATAACTGCCGGATATACTCCAGTATTCCACTGCCATACAGCATCGGTGGCATGCACGATTGAAGAGATAATTGCAAAGGTTGATCCTAAGACAGGTGCTGTTGTTCAGGAGAAGCCGGATTTCATAAAAACTGGGGATGCGGCAAGAATCAGGGTGAAGCCTTTGAGGCCTTTTGTCATTGAGAAGCAGTCTGAATTCCCAGAATTGGCGAGGTTTGCGATAAGGGATATGGGGATGACAGTTGCAGCTGGTGTTTGTTTAGAGGTAGTAAAGTCAAAGTAGAGTTTGTATTCGTTAAACCTACTTTTTAGTTAGTTTTCTAAAAATTTAAAGTCCATTACAGTTTTGGATAAAGTAGGTATTTTCAACTGTAGCGTAAGAGTTTTTCATTTGTATAAATCTCTGTATCTATAAAAGACGTAGGGTGTTACTAAAATAACTGGCAACAGAATTATAAACCCGATAACATAAGGCAGGTCGATTGGAGTACGAAAATTTCTAACTAAGTCTAAGATAGCGAAAAGAGAAAGAATGAGTGCGCCATAGAGTCCCAATTTCTTCATCCCTCCAAGACCGAAATAACCGACAACTATTCCAATAATACCATTAAGAATATTGAATGGTGATGGTCCAAAAAACTGTATTAGTCCTAATAACATATAATATGGAGGTAAAATCTTTACTGCAATTGGATTGTAATGATTTTTAATTTGACTACGGCGTTTTTTCATAATTATTATGTCTTTTATGATAAGAAAAGTTTATGTAGTTAAGTCAAAATAATTATTTAGTATTGTTTCCTCTTAATTTTATTAATTTTTATTCATTTAGTGCGGGAGCTCAAGCCAAACTGCAGGCTCGCTTCCGACAGCCCACCCATCATGTTCTGGAGGTATTACTCCTATATCGCCTGGACTAAATTCTTCTTCTTTCCCATCGCTCATACGTGCATGTAGCCTTCCCGAAATCACATAAATAAGGTGGTGCTTTTGACAGGTTTCAGTCTTTACAACTGGCTTCAGGTGTTCTGACCATTTCCATCCGGGTTCTACGGTGACTCGCTGAAGCGTTAGACCTCCAACTGTAACAATGTCAACATGTGCCTTCTCTCCCGGCTTCGCAGTATCATCTGGCCTGTCTAAACTCTTTTTTTCTATAGTTGCCATATTCCCTTAGTTCTCCTGTTAGATTATAATTAGTCCTTCGATAATTTAAATACAATGAAACTGTTATCTACTAGTTTTTTCCAGTAAGAGATTAGCTTTGCATTTCTTTGTTTTAGTAATCCCCATAAGTTTATATTTTCTACAGCAAAACTTCTACTAATCAATCTGTTTTCGTGTTGTAACAATAGTTGTGTTTTCATCGTTTACTCATCTTTTCTTTAAATTCGACAAATTCAAGTTTTTTAAGATATTTTATATCAATCACTTTACTTGCGTCCATTATCTCAATCCCAAAAAGTTTACCATCTTTTGAGAAATCCAAATGAACTGGCCAGGTCCCTTTAGTTTCAGCTACAATATCATGATTTTTCTTTTCTTCAGTAGTTTCTGGTCTTAAATATATGTAAAGTGCGTCAATTGATTTATCATATGTTATCTTCATATTAACCACCTCCCTTTGAAGACTCTGGAGGTTTTGTTTTCTTTAAATTCTCTATATAATTTGAATCAACCCCTTTGATAACCGTAGTTGTTTTTCCAGGTACAGTGCCAACAAAGGTTTTTGTAATTCTTTTTATAATTTTCCTTGCTTCAAGATCTCGTTTGACAATCTGATGGTGCCAAGAAATGTCTCCTGAAAATTTTCCTTTGAGATATTTCCTCACAGATTTTTCCAATTGTGTATGAGTCAGTTCCTTTCCATCTTTCAATGATTTCAATATAGCTGTACGTATGACATCATATTTTGCCTTATCTATCCTTCTACCTTTCATTGCGGTATCTGGATTCTTTGTTAGGATTTTTTCTTCCATAAATATTGCAAGATGTGCTTAAACTCAAAAATTTCACTTGGAGTCCAAAAAAACGTCATTGAAACATTTTATAAAATATTTTTGCGCTTGCTTAATTGCCCTTTTTCCTTCCGGCGTAATCGAATATTTAACAGTTTTACCTTTCTTTTGCCTTGCAACTAGTTTTTTATTCTTCAAATCTTTTAATGCAGGATATATAGTGCCGGCTTTTGGCTTTTGTCCACGCCTTTTTTCTATCTCCCCAGCTAATTGTTCGCCATGCATTGATTTTTTCGATAACAACCAAAGTATTTGGAAGGACAACATCCCGCGCATATCACAACCGTATCTCATTCCATTCACTTATCTAACAAATATAGGACATCCTATATATTTAAATACCTTACTTAACATATTAGTATAGGACATCCTATAATTTAGGTCCTAGATAAAACAAAAGGAGTGATGTAAATGTGCGGTGGATACGGAATGAGAGGTTTCTTCACAAAAGAGGAGAAACTTGAGATGCTTAAAGAATACAAGGATTCTCTTGAGCAAGAAACTAAAGGAGTTGCTGAAAGGATCAAACAAACGGAAAGGAATAACTAATCCTTTCATTTTAAAAGGAAGATTTATTATGAATCAATGGATGCAGTTGGCAAGCGACCAAAAAATAGAAAGAACTATTTCCTCATTAAAAGCCAACGGAATAGATGCGCTGGTTGTTGAAAATGGTGAGGAAGCAAAGAAAAAAGTCCTAGAACTTCTGCCCGATGGGGCTGAGGTAATGAGCATGACTTCCGTGACATTGGACACGACAGGCATTTCAAAGGAAATACAAGACTCTGAGAGATTCTATTCTGCCCGCAAGAAACTTTTCTCGATGGACTATAAAACACAGTCTGCAGAAATGAGAAGATTGGGAGCTGCTCCCGAATATGCAGTTGGTAGTGTGCATGCCGTTACTGAAGACGGCAAGATTTTGGTCGCATCAGCGAGTGGAAGCCAGTTGCCTGCATATGCATATGGTGCTGGTAGAATTATTTTCGTAATTGGTACACAAAAAGTTGTTAAGAACTTGGACGAAGGCATTAAACGAATTTATGAATATGTACTGCCGTTGGAAGACGAACGTGCAATAAAAGCTTACGGAGTTGGTAGCGGGGTGAATAAACTATTGATCATCAACAAAGAAGCGATGCCTGGAAGAATAACACTGATATTTGTGAAGGAGAATATTGGGTTTTAATCAACAGTTAAAGCTAAATAAATAGCAGTCCTTAATCGTTTCATGATTGTTGTATTCGGCACTGTCGCATTGGACACGACAAGAACCCCTTTCAAAACTGCGGAAAATATTCTGGGGGGTTCTGCGACGTATTGCGCGCTTTCTTCCAAGTTTTTCTACAGAACAAGCTTGATATCTGCCGTGGGCAATGATTTTCCTAAAGAATTCAAGAAAATACTCCAAGATAGATTGGACTTAACTGGGCTCAAGACACTTGACGGCAAAACATTTCGTTATGATTCAACTTTTGATTATGACTTGAGCAAGAGAATAGAAAACTCGACTGAATTGAATGTCATTGAGCATTTCAAGCCAGAAGTTCCAGAGGAATACAGAGACGCTGAATTTGTTTATCTTGGAAACAATGACCCGAGTCAAAACATTGAAATCCTTAAGCAATTTGACGGCCCTAAATTAACCGCGTGTGATACTATAGAATTTTGGATTAAAAATAAAAAACACGATGTCATGGAGATGATAAAGAAAGTCGGCTGTGTAATTTTGAATGATGATGAGGCAAGGATGATTGTTAAAGAGCCTGCATTAATAAAATGCGGGAAAAAATTGCTTGAGATAGGACCGAAGGTTGTGATAATTAAAAAAGGTGAGCATGGTTCGATACTTTTCACGGAAGATGTGGTCTTCCCAATTCCCGGATATCCGCTTGAAGAAATCTTAGATCCGACTGGCGCTGGCGACTCGTTTGCTGGCGGTTTCATAGGACACATAGCGAGAAAGGGGAAATTAAATCTCCAAACTTTGAAAGATGCGATGATATACGGAAATGTCATGGGCTCATTTGCAGTGGAAGATTTTGGAATCAACAGACTGCTTTCATTAAAGCCCAAAGATATTGAAAATAGATTCAAAGATTACAAAAATATTTTGAACTTTTAGGACTGGTAAAGCATTTAAATACAATATGTTTAATAAAGTGTTAAGATGCAGGTAGCAAAAATAAAGTTGTCAGGGAAGAACATAAAGGAACTGGATTCAATTTGCACTGAAATTAGAGATGTTGCTAAAAAATTTGGCGTCGGCTATCGCGGGCCCATACCGCTCCCAACAAAAATTCTAAAGGTTGTTACATTGAAAACTCCATGCGGAGACGGAACAGGACATGGCAATGCAACCTATGACAAATGGGAAATGAGGATACACAAGAGACTGATTGAAGTCCAAGCGGACGACAGAGCTTTAAGACAAATAATGAGAGTCAACATACCTCAAGGCCTGCATGTAGAAATCAAGTTAACTGAATAAATTGTTTTAGCCTAGGATTTGATTGGAATGCTTTTCTTCGGGCACATAGGCATCACTGTATTTATTGGCGCGTTTCTTTTTTTGCCGTATTTATTTGTTGGAATAAGTTCGTTGCTTCCGGATTTTATTGACAAGGGGCTGTTATTGCTTGGACTGTCGAATTACACCAGACTGTATGCACATAATGTCTTCTTTGGACCGATTGTAAGTCTGGTAGTGTATGCAATAACCAAAAGAAAAGATATTTCTCTCGCGGTTTTATTCGGATCTTACCTGCATTTAGTGGAGGATGTCAGAACTCCTGTGCCGTGGTTATGGCCTTTTGTGAATTATAATTTAACTCCTGCAACCGGAATCAAGGTTGCTGCCGATATGTTTGATATTTTTCTTGAAGCCATAGGCTTAAGTCTCTTGGTGATTTTATTTGTATTTGAGAAAAATATAATGCTTGTGCGGGAAAGAATGCTGGTGAGGGCAAAGGATTTTTATGATAAAAGATTTGCAAAAAAAATATGAGATGAGAAAGGGGGAAATAAAGGAAAGGCTGGAGGAATTCAGCAGAATGAAAAATAAACCGGATGAACTACTCTTTGCAGAACTTGCATTTTGCTTGTGCACGACCCAATCGAAAGCAACCACTTGCTGGAATGCAATCGACTCTCTGGTGAGAAATAATCTGCTCTATACCGGGAATAAGACCCAGCTCAAACCATTCCTGAATGCGATTAGATTCAACGAGAACAAGGCCAGCTATATCATACAGGCGAGGACATTGTTTTCCGATGGGAACATATTAAATCTGAAGAAATTCATAGACTCGTCGGACAACCCTTATGAAATGAGAGAGTGGTTGGTGGAAAATGTAAATGGTATGGGGATGAAGGAGGCAAGCCATTTCTTAAGGAACATAGGCATCGGCAGCGGGTTGGCAATTTTGGATACCCACATCCTAAAAAATCTAAACAAGTACGGTATAATAGAAGATTTGCCCAAAAGCCTGAGCAAAAAACAGTATCTTGAAATAGAAAACCGTATGAAGAAGTTTGCTGAACGGATAGGAATCCCATTTGACGAGCTGGATCTGTTGTTATGGTCCGAAGAAACAGGTTTTATCTTCAAATAACGTCAATCTTCGAAGCCCGATATGATTTACAAGATATATTTTCAAACAACCAATTCGATTTATATACTAAAACACTTCTTCATCAAGTGAGGCTGCCAAATAAATTAAAATGTCCTAAATGTAGCAGGCTGATATTAAAGCATATAATCACTGCGACACAGGGAAAATGTTCCAATTGCGGCTATCTTCTGGCAGGTTCAATCAGAAATTTCTTGGTCAGCATCCCGAAGTAGTCAATCATCGTTTGCGTTTTTTCCTGCAGCTCTTGCAAAGGTAGAAATAACTCATCTTGTACAGCTTGCCGACCTTCTTTACCGGCAGCTTACAGGAATCGCAGACAGAGTGCACACAAATATCTTCGACTTTGAAATTTAAATAAAACAACTAAACTGTATCTAATACGGCAGGCGCGGGCCTATATTGTATGAATGTTCCAAGATGCATTTCAATTTTCAGCAACTCTGCTTCTTCCCGTTTCATATGGCCATCAACATCATCTGCAGTTACATTTTCCATAGAAGACACTAAAATAATATATTATAAATCTTGGTATTTAAGTTTCGCCTTAAAAATCTCTAGTAAAACAACCTATTGCTTGCGCTTTACCATCAGCATGCCAGTCGGGCCTTCTATGACAGTCATGTTATCTGGCAGATCGATAGCATCGGTTGGATCTTTGGAGAAGAAATACAACTTGGCCCCGCCTCTTCCTTCTCTGCCGTGCAGATGGTAAGTTGTACCCTTGCTGTTCTGTTGCGAATATGCCATTTCCATCCTTCCTTTTGTGAAAGAATAGTTGGTGTTTTGAACTTAAAAAGATTTAACTGGACAGTCGCATCTATATTAATTAATGAAAAACCATCGCGATTATTGGAATAGTTATTCGCCAAAAAATTATAAGACTGTTGCATTTTTCCTAGCGATAGCTGCATTGGTTATTATCGTGGTAATTTATTCAATGCAATACAAGCCAGAGGCACCGCCATCGCCACAGCGACCATCGCAACAACAAGAACCAATTCCGATAAATGGGCCTTTTGAAATAACAGAGCCGTCTGCAACTAACGGGAACTTGCTAGTTGCCGTAAAGGATGTAAAACAGAAATTAGCCACGGCTGGTTTGGGCGAGGCTACAGAATTATTCATAGCAATAAAGAGTATACAGGTGACTGCGGCTAACCAGACTCTTGATAACAGGAGTGTAGTTGCCTCTGACTGGACTACTGTATTCGAAGGCGACAAGACTTTAGATTTGCTGCAGTTTTCTGACAATATAGCGATAATAGCAGAGAAGGAAATTGATGTTGGCAATTATACTCAGGTAAGAGTATACATCTCTGGTGCGAACATCAAAATCGACAACCCTAATTTTGAAATCTACAACAAGACCTATCCGATGTACATACCGACGAATGTTTTGAAGGTTGCAAAGGTATTTTCCGTGGAAGCTGGTAGGACAACAGTATTGACTTTAGATTTCGATGTTCCGAAGCTGGTGAGCAGAACTTCGCAAGGATATACACTAGGTACGCCGTTCAAGGAAATAATCGATGAAATAAAAGTCACCCAACAGTTCATTGAGCTGGGCGCGAAACCTGGAAATGGCATTGAAGTTTAGACAAACCTATTGATAATGGATGATAAAAAGCTATGTTGAATGGCAAAGGAAGAAATATAGTCCTCTGCAAAAGCTTTTGTTCTTGGTAATCGGAATCCCGTTTTTCTTTTTTATTTTTATCCCAGGGTTATCGTTGGTTATATCAAAAGATATTGAGAGTAACTTCGCCGTGCCTAAGATTATATCATACCCTTTCAATATCTACATAGGCGAATTTCTTTTTGCCATTGGTCTGACCTTGTTTTTATGGACTGTAATTATCTTTTTTAAGGTTGGCAAAGGCACGCCAGCCCCGATTATTCCGACACAAAAATTGGTGACAAGCGGTCCATTTGCATATTCGCGCAATCCAATGGTGCTGGGGGTTATTATCTGGATCTCTGGACTGGGAATGATCTTTAATTCATTTTCTTTTATTGGAGTTGGATTGATTATTCCGCTTTCTTATCTTGTCTACATAAAGCTTGTTGAGGAGAAGGAGTTGAAAGCTAGATTTGGAAAAAAATATATTTTATATAAAAAACGGGTGCCTTTCTTGATTCCGAGGTTCTAGATTTACTTTATAATTACAGTCTCTTCTGTCTGAGCAACTAAACCGTTTGACTTTTCTTTCAAGGGAGGATATGTTTCTATCGAGGATGTTTCAGCAAGCTGTCTCAACGCCATATCCATTTTCACTGGCGAAATGCCTTTCAGCCACCTCTTGCAAAATGGCAGCTGGTCAAACTCGGTTTTTGAAATTTCCAGGATTTTCCTTGCCTCCCACATCCTTACCGGCTTGTCTTGAGCATATTTGAAAATTCCGGTGGGGGATGATTCCATAACTACGCCGCTGCCGTTGGTGGTGAAAACTTCCATTGCATAAACTTTCCCGGATTCAAGCTCGTCCTGTATTGTGTTCCTGCTGTTTGGTATCATGGGATGGGCGTGCTGATGGTATTGCTCTATGCCATGGCCGGATAAATTTCTAACGACGTTGAATCCCAACCCATTTACTGTATTCTCAGTGACTTCCGATATCTCAAAGACTTTTGTCCCGGCTTTCATAATTTTCAAAGCCTTTTCAAGAGCTTCTGCAGAAGCGTCGATCAATGGATGGGATTTCTTTCCTATGCAGACTGTAAATGCCCTGTCCCACGGGCAGCCGTTGACCTGGACGCCTATGTCGATCTTAACCAAATCCCCTTCTTTGAAGGTTCCTGTGTCGCCAAGTTCTGGTGTATAGTGTGCAGCAATCTCGTTTATTGATATGTTGACCGGCCAGGCTGGCTTGCCGCCGAGTTCTTTTATTTTATTTTCTGTTGCTTCTGCGAAGTCTAGTATCTTAGCATCTGTCTTTACCAAAGGTTTGGCGAAGTTAATTGCTTCGGTTGATATCTTTTCGGCTTTCCCAAAACTATCCAGAAGTTCGTCTTCCATTCAAGGAATTTGTTGTTGGAAATATTAATTGATTACACTAAAGTTTCCTATCAATTGCATGCAAGAAACTGTACCTTTCTACGTGTAATTATGCTCTAGATCGTTAAATTTACAACCTATAACACTGCACATCTAAACTCCTTAGGCTATGCACCAAATTTCAATTAGTGAGTTATTACTTAAGAAGCTAAATAAGAAACGCTCTAAATTGCTTTATTTAACCTAAAACGAACTTGTATTGACTTTTAGATAAACTTGATGGTCATAGATAACTATTTATTACATAGCATGTAATAATTCTATATGAAAGAAGAAATTTCGTTCGATGAAGCCCTAGAGAAGCCAGAATTATGGGATAAGTACAAGAAACAAATGGATGAAGAATTTGAAGAAAGACGTAGAGACCTTACCATATGCCTTATTTGTGATTCTAGAAGCATAAAGATTGCTGATTTAGGAGATGGTGTACCAACGGCGTATTGTGACCAGTGTTTGGACATGTTGCAGAAAGATATTGAACAAGACAAAATGACAAAATTGGGTCAGAAATTAAGGTATGTCATGGGAGATGTTCCTAAAAGGCTTAAAAAGACAAAAAAACTGCGCATAAGTTACCAAAAAGATGTAATTGAGTGTATAGAACGAATTTGCACGGATTTAGGAATTGATACCCAGAGAGAATATAGGGTAGGTACTGGAAGAGTCGATCTGATTTTAAAAACTCCACAACGTATGGTTGCGATAGAGATAGAAAGACAAAAACAAGTTACAAGCGATAAAGTGAAAATAATGACTGTTGGCAAAGGTGCTATAATTTTCGATACGTACAAGGATAAGATAGACGAAGAATTCATTAAACAGCTTGTTTCTTCTGAGACAGGAATTAAGGTGTTTGTATGAGAGGTAGACCTAGAAACACAGATTATAGAAACGCGATTTTCAAATGCCTAGTTAATGCCGGAGATAGTTTATGGGTAAATCAGATTAGTCGATTAACTGGGGTACCTGCAAAGACTGTAACGAATATTTTAGACGAATTTCGTGATAAGGGTTTAATTGATGATAGGGATATTGCAAGGGAAACCAAAGGAAAGGTTAAAATGAGGTTTGTGACTTTAAAGCAAATAAGTACGGAAGAACTAGCTAGTAAGTTAAAGGCTGAAAAGACGATTGCCAAGATAAAGAGCTGGCATTCAGAAGGAAGATAGTCAGACAGCTGAAAATGCATCCGGATACTGCAAAAAGACTTAGAGAGATCAAGAAGTAGCCCTAAAATTTCTCTGGATAATCTTGGAAACGGCTAAAAATAATGTCTATTACTCCAATCTTCCTTAAAAAATTTATTGTACTTCGGGTTATTTAGGTAAATATCTTAAAAATTTTAAGTTTTCATGGCATCTATTCCATAATCTTTATATGTTAGGAACACTATATATATAATTGCTCTGAGGGGTGACAATTAGGGGAAAATTTTCTTCATACATTGGAAATGTAAATGTTCCATGCAGAAAGTGTAACACGTTGGTTAGAGTTAAGTTCAATGAGAAGTTGTTGAACTGCCCGGAATGCAGCATTAAGTGGTAATGTCTTCTCTTGGCTGATCAGTAGTGTTGTGTGTAGATGTGGGTATATCTGGTTTCTGAGTGAGTGAATCCTTCGACTCAATCACTTGCTGTGTGGTTTCTTTGTATCTAACCCAGCCTTTCCTACCTCTTCTGAAACGTTCAAGTTCAGGTATTTGTTTTACAGATTCGGATACAAGGCTTCGCAGGCCGTGGATGGTATTCATTCTAAGCCGACTAGCAAGATCTTGGTAGCTAATTTCCTTTGATTCGCGAACAATTTCAGCCAAAAGTGCCATTTTAGGTGTAATTTTAGGTAAATCTATCGAAGTTGTAGTTGTAATTGGCAATTTATAGCCGGTTTTTGCCATTTGTTCAAGTATTCTACGCATTAATAGCATAGTTTCAGTCAACTGTTGGGAAAGAGACTGAAAATGAACAAGAAACCAGTCTCGGGAAACCATTTGAGTTTCTATTCTAGCTAAAGAAGCTTCCATCTCCTTTATTGACTTACCGGTATATCCAGCCGCTAACCCAAGCTGGTAAGAATCGCGCTCGATAGAAGTATTTTGGGGTGGTTCCTGTTCAATATGAGTGAGTGAGTGAGTGAGTGAAGGAGACTCAATCATTTTATCCTTTTTGAACAATTTTTTAAGAAAACCGATCATATCTATAGATATATTGTGCTCACACAGATATAAATCTTCTTCTAGAACTCACTTGCTATTTGGAAGTCTAACTCTCACTTTTTGTTTATTTTGACGGTATCGATTTATGGTAGCGAGCCAGTCAAAGCTAATTATCAGAACTGGAAACGTGCAAAGTCTCACTTCTTATACTGTCAAGAGGCATTTTCTACCTATAATTATGGCTTCCGAATTAGCTGCACCTAGGATTTCTTTTGTCCTCCATGACTAATCTCACTTTTTGATCTATCCTCACTTCAAGTTTGGACAACACACTAACGATGAGAAAGACCCGATCTAACACGCACCCGATAACTTTCACACCTCATATACTCACCATAGTATATATTATGAACTAATGTTTGCAATATATTTTTCAGAAAACTTAATTTTGTTATTATGGAAGTATAATATATATAATAAATAATATATTATTTGTTGTAAAGTGGTCTCACAAAAATATATATTCCGGTATATACTTCTTAAATATCACCGATGTCCGGTTGTCTCACTTTATGAGAACGTTCGCATTTCTCCGCTTCTCGCCATTTAACGTATTTAGATTTGCAGATACCACACTCATACCAGCTGTCAGAAACTTTTACTACCATAATTATAATTTGGAAAGTAAAAATAACTGTAAGTACACACACAAAAGTATATATTGTACTATACAAAATCCGTGTCTTCTGTATCTACATCCAAAGGCTTACGGGATTTTTCGCAATCTTCCGCCTCCTTTCTTGTAGGATAGGTAGCTCTGCAAATATTGCATTCATGCCACTTTTTAGAAATGTCCGTTACCATAGTCCTATATCTAGGATTTCTAGGATTGTAAAAATAAATGGATTTTTCTTGAAGTGAAGAACGCTCACGGAAATATATATTGTAGTATATACTTACCCTCCGGCTGAAGAAGTGAAAGACAACGGCTCCCGGTGAATCTTCTCGCATTCGTCGGCTGCATGATCTGATTCGTATTTTGACTGGCAGACGTCACATTGATAGACGTGGGCAGTCAGTTCAGTTACAAAGTTTACCACAATATATTATCTTTTGACAGCATTTAAGTTTTGCCTTAGTATTAGACAAAAATAGTAGTAAAAAAGTATTTAAAATATACGAATGGTGGTAATTGCCTTTTTGGGAATAATTGTTTCCTTGATCGGGATGGTTTATTTTCTTCTGAACTAGCCGGCATCAGTTGAATTATACTCACGAAAGTATATTCTGCAGACTACATTTTCATTTTCATTAAACCTTTGATGAATGCCAGTGCGCCTAACACCATGAGCACTACAGACCAATCATAGCCCATGTACCTCAATAATCCAGCTATGAGTAATGCAACGCCTATCATCATCGTTTTCTTTGCATGCCAACGCATCCACTCATTGTCTTTTTTAGCCATATTATCGAACTAGGATTTGATTTTCCAGAATAAAAAGGTAATCTTTATATGCAATGATACTAAATTAACATTTAATCAATATGGTCGGAGTTAAACTCATATTGTCAATAATCCTTGCTTTGGTAGGGTTGTATTACCTAGCTGCCCCGCATAGTTTGCACGTTTCCAGCGGGTTAGGATTCGGTTTGGAGCATACCTATCATATGGTTTTAGGGGTTGTTTTGCTAGTTGTAGCGGCTTTTGTTTACATGAAAATGAAGTAATTTTTAAAAGAACTTAATTTTCTTCATTATCTGATAGTTTTCGTTTTTCTATAAGTCTCTGGCCTGTCATGGGGATGATTCTTGTTTTACTCATTATATAATAGAAGTGAAGTCTTTCGGTTTTGGCAGTTTTGGAAATGATTTTCTATGAAAGAATAGTGGAATTTTGAGTAATTTTTTGTTTTTTGAACTCTCACTTTTCGAATTCTAAAGGTAAAATTGTTTTATTATTTGGGCATATCTTGGTCAATTTAGTAGGTAATTTCACAGAAACTAGTCAAAGTTTAAACTGTTGATCAATCGAGCTGCCCAACAATTTTATTCAAAGAATATTCTATTAGCAAGAAAAAAATATCAAAAGAGATTTTAGCATCTTCTTCTGTAACTATTTCTGTATTGGCATGGTTCCCCTTTTCACTCAGGAAAGCATAAAAACCATTCTGAATTAAACTGCGTTCCGCGAAAGAAAGTAGTTTTTTTTCTTTTTGAAAATAATTTAGATGATCACCTAAAGTACCTCTTTCAACTGATTTATTTGCCACTATTTCTCGAGTTTTCCTAAAGAATTCCTCTATCGCCAAACGTACTTTATAACATGTGTCTTTCCACTCCTTTTCTGCAAACCGCTGTTCTGCTTGTTTAGAATAGGATAGTACCTGACCGAAGTTTTTCTGATTCAAAAAGTCTAATATGTTTAGCTTGGTATCTTCACTTACAATGGACCCTTTCCTAATGATATCAAATTCTATTTCTTCTAAAGCATTTTCTAGTATTTTGATAATCCTAAGTGCTTCTAAGGAGGTAAAATAATTTTTCTTACTGAGACTATATAGCTTTTTCGCATTCATTTCAATTGTTATAAATTTCTTCCTTCCAAAATCGCTTTTAAATTTTTCGGATTGAGGTAGCCATGACATAGTCAAGAAATTTGAGATTAGTTGCTTTATTCGATTAGATCTTATATATCTAGATTTTTCAATTTCCTTCTTTATAACTCGTAAATCTTCCAGTAGCTTCATCAATGGGCAACTTCTTCAAAATTGTTTTCAACAATTTTGATTCCATCTTCTAAAATTCTATATTCGATCTTATCTTGTGAATTATCTCCGACTTCTTCTATCCAACCTTTTGATTTTAATCGACGTATAAGCATAGTAGGATTTGAATAAGTTGGCCATGCAACCTTTTGAAAAAACTCTTCAACATCTTTATAGGTAAAGTTTCTGTTTTCACTAACCCACAAATAGTAGCCAATAGTTATTGCTCTTTCTTCATATGTTTGAGGATTCTTTTGTTTTGCAAATGTACCGAAAGGGATTTTATCTACCTTTTCGAATTCTTTTTTAACAAACACCTTTTCTTCTAATTTCTTAACCCTTTCCTCTAAGTTTTTAATTCTTTCTTCCATTCATCTCACTTTTTTGTATTTCCATTTCCCGCCAGCTTGTTGCCACTGACCATTCGGTAATTCTTCTCTTTCTAAGCCTATTTGTCTATTTCTACACATACGTGTTAATGTTTGTGCTATGTTACTAACTTTCTTACCAGACACCGTGTAACCATGTTGTGATAATCTCTTTAAAATATCGCTCA
>CAYITO010000015.1:0-16851 GCA_964366355.1 uncultured archaeon | reverse complement strand
TCTATAATACAATTAAGGAATTTTTAAATGTTTCACATGGACCGGCAGGGATTTGAACCCTGGGCCTCATGCATGCCATATGCTAAATTATGCACGCGATCTACCGGACTGATCTACCGGCCCATGAAAATTATTTCGTTCTTGCCCATTTCAATTTTTTCTTGTCCCTGCCCATCAGGAAACTTTTCTCGCACTTGGAGCTGCACCAGTAAAATACCGTCCCGACAGTTCTTACGTACATCTTGCCAGTTCCGGCTTTCAGAGTATTGCCGCAAAAAGAGCATTTCAATCGAATTACCTTTTTTCCATTCTCATTGCAGTTTCCATTTCAGTTTCTCTCAGCATCAGAATATCCTTAACCCTAATGGGCCCTGTGATGTTTCTAGTCAAAATCTTGCCCGTATCCCTGCCTTCAAGGACCTTGCATCTTACTTGCAAAACTCCTCTTACACCCGTTCTGCCTAGGATTTGCAATACTTCAGCAGGATAGGACTCGTCTGCCATTTAGCCCGCCTTTTTGATTTGTTCCAAAGAACTTACTATACCCTTGATTGAATTCTTGCCTTCGCCGGCATCTACGATTGCTATTGCAGATGCACCGACATCAATGCCGCTTGACCTGCCAAGCTCCAATTTACTGGGAACATATGCATAAGGTATATTCTTCTCCTCACAAAGACCCGGCAAGTGCATCACTATTTCTTCTGGCTCGACATCCCCAGCTATCACAACAAGCTGTGCTATACCCTTTTCAATAGCCTTGGTAGTCTCATTTACCCCTCTCCTGAGCTTCCCACTGTTTCTCGCAGTTTCAACTGCTTGAAGAATCTTCTCGCCCAAATCTTTGGGTATATCAAACTTTCCATGTTTCGGCATCATATTACCTCATCAATTCAAATTCAGTATAACACTATTTATGGGTAAAGTATAAAACCGTTTCCTTTCCTACCTTATCAACCTTGCAAAACCCTACACGGAAGAATTGCACAAGCCCTCCAACCTTCAGCTTCCTGACGCCTGCCTCTGCCAAAGCCTTCCTTACAGAGCCGTCGGGCATAACAATCTTGATTTTGACATTCGGCTCTGACACCCAATGGATTTTCTGGACATCGTATTGCACATTAGTCGATGTTATCATTGAATTTTTCTTCAATTTTATAGTCGCCAAATTTATCAAGCCAACTTCCTTGTCAAAAAATTTATCAAAATCTTCCCTATCGACATAAATTTTCTTGGGATTGACGGCAATCTTGCGGGCGCCCCTTTTTGGGAAATCCGGATGCAAGTTCATTTTGGCGCTTTTTAACTTGCCGTCTGCAACGGATATCTCCAGCGGATCCAACACAGCAAAATAACGATTCGCTTTCGCATCTATCAGCTTCCTGTTTTCAGAATACAATATCTCCTCTGGAATCGCGACATCAGCCATGCTCAACCCCATACTTATTACAAAATTCCTTACTGCCTCAGGCTGTATCCCCCTTTTTGCCAATGACTGCATACTCCATGTCCTTGGATCATCCCAGCCAGAATAAGCACCCTTCACAATTGCTTTTCGTGAGCCAGTTTTACTCAACTTCACATCACCTATTCTCAAAAATCCATGGTGAATAATTTCAGCTTTCCTCCATTCCATCAAGTCCCAAATGAAATCTTCCATCATGTCCTCGATGACAAGGTCCTTTCCGCGGATTATGTGCGTTATTCCGAATTTGTAATCGTCGACAGCCCAAGAAAATTCCAGCATTGGCCACACCTTGTATTTTTTCTTGGTCCTTGGATGCGACCTTTTGGCGACCCTGAACAAAACCCTGTCTCTGAATGCAGGATTCGGATGCTGCATATCGGACTTGAGACGCAGGATTGCTTCACCTTCCTTGTATTTCCCCTTCAGCATAAGCTTCCATTTCTTCAGCGTCTTCTCGACATTTTCACTTCTATGAACACAAACAATACCCCCAACCCTGTTTTCCCTCAGCGTTTCCACATCACATTCACAAACATACGCAGCGCCTTTTTTAATCAGCTGTTCGGCCGCATAGTAGAAAATCTTGAGCCTGTCGGATTTGTAGAATTTTTTATGGAATTTTACCTTCAGCCACTTCAATCCGTCTTCAATCATCTTGTAGGCTTCTGGAAGAATCTGCTTCTCTTCACTGCCAATAGTGTCATCAATAACCAGCAGCAATTTACCTTTGTACCTCTTCGCATATTCGTCATTCAAAATAACCATTCTTGAGTTTCCTATGTGCAGCGGCCCTGATGGAAACGGCGCTAGTCTCAACACAACCTTCCCGACTTTGGCATTTGGCAACTCCGGCAATCCTTCCTGTTTGATTTCCTTTTTCTCCATCTTCTCGCCGATCGAATGCAGCCGTTTTCTTTGATTCTCCATGCTTAGCGAATTGACTTCCTGGACAATCCTTTTGATTTCAGGAATGATTTTTTTTATTATTGCCCTAAGCGAGTCATCTTCGGATATCACCCTTCCAATAACCGCTTGGATATTCGCCTTTCCTTCATGTTCCAGCGCATTAATCAGGACATGCTTCAAAATCAGTTCTTCCATAATCAATTAGAGAATTCGCAATCTAATAAAATATTAGCGATGCATAGCCGGTTGACGATTGATTTTTAATTACTTGTGACGCGTTTGCATACTTCAACAATTTTGCTTTTCTTGCCCCGAGCTTTTTAGCCGCAACAATTGCGGTCGCAATGGATCCGAAGCCACACATCTTCATCTCGTTGCCCTTTATTTGAGTAAATAATTTTTTCCCGTCGAATTTCAGTAGAGTATTGATAGTACTCTTGTCGAATTTCTTATCCGATGATAAGTCTGAGCTTGCGATTACAATCCACCTGTCTTTGCTATTTTTGATCGCATTGGCTATTGCATCGCCAACAGCACTGCAATTATCTAGAAAGCCCTCATCCGCAAACTTGTTTGAGACTAAAATTGGAACAAACTTGGCATCATTTCCAAACCTGTACTGCAAAAACGGAATCTGCATCTCTATTGAATGCTCAGCTTGGTGCGGAACCATATCAAATTCTACCAAGGTAGACGAACCAGCTATTTTATTGGCCATATTAGAATCTGTAAGCAATTCACCAAGGGGAGTTTTCCATAAGCCATCCTTCATAACTGCAAACTGATGCTTCATCGGCTTGTGCACCGGCCCCAATAAAATATAATTTGCCCTCTCCAATCTGGAATACAGCCATGCGGCTATCGGACCGGAGGACAAAATGGAATTATGCGGCACCATGCCTGCTATAATCGGCTGAGGTTTCATCCCCTTAGGGCCAAGCTTGTGCATAAAGCAGTTTTCCAATTGGTGCTTCAATGATCGTGCATCATTTTCATACAAGACCCCAGAAGCAAAGGGTTCCCTGATTCTAAACATGCGCATCTACCGTAAAACAATACTGTTTTAATTTTCAAATAACCTTCCATTAGCCCTAGAAGCAGACTATTCAAAACATTCTTAACCAAATATATATTCAAAAAGATATATTTTAACTATAAATACACTCACGAGTTAAATATTTGTAGAGGTGCGCTAGTTTGGTTCCGAAGCCGAAATCAGATAAAGGTCTGGCAAAATTATTTTTGAGGACGAAGCCTGTCAAGATGCTCGTAAATTTACGAGAAGGGCCCAAATATGCGACCGTGATATCAAAAGCTGTTGACTGCACATACTCACATACAGTGAAGTTGCTTGAGTTGTTCAATGATTTTGGACTTGTTGAGTTTGAAAAGAAGGGAAGAATAAAAATTGTGAAGCTTACAGACGTTGGCGAGGATGTTGCAAGAGGAATCGATTCGGCTTTGGTCAAACTCTCGCGCCTGAAAGAGAAGGCCTGAACTTAAACCATTTCCAACTCGGTCTTACACTTCTCCAGCAAGGTCTTTTGTATGTGATGATAGAACATCTCTGGAGTCAGTTCATAAGTGGTCTTGAATGTCTTCTTCCCGTTTGCATCAAATTCAACCTTTTTGTGCGATTGGACAAGATCCCATTCTTTTAATGCTGCCAGAGGCTTGTAAAACATGGATGGGCTCTCTATCCTTGAAACGCCTATCTTCTCCTCGAGGTCTTTCGCCTCCAGCTTACCGCCATTCTGCTTGAGAAACTTGATTATCCGGACGGTCCTATCCTTGATTCTGGTTGTCTTAGGATGCGTCCCATAAAGAAGATGGCTTATGGTTTTCATACAATAACATTCGCTTTTAAAAATTAATGCTTTCCCTCACAGATAGTATTAAAGAAATCTATAGTATGATAATTATGGGTCTAAAATGCATTAATTGCGATGACGGATATCTGAGCGATTCGGATAATTCAAGGAGATTTGCCTGCGATTCGTGCGATACAAAAGTTATTCACGAAGGAAATGCTTTTGTTCCAGAATGAAAATTGATTATCATGAAAGTTTCTGACATAGCTGTCAAACATGTTGTTACTGTTGAGGAAAACGATAACATAGCGAAAGCTTTGGCTAGGATGGACGAGAATAGGATCCATCAACTGCCGATTGTCAGTGGAGGCAGCCTGACAGGAATTATTTTGCTCAAGCATCTTCTGGGGAGAGAGTACGATCCTACCAAATCTGTGGTGAAAAATTTTTTAATCAATGTCCCATATTTGAATCCAAGAATGGACTTGGACGATGCAATAAAACAGATAATCAAATCTGGCATCAGGGCGCTTCCAGTCGTTGAAAACGGCAGGCTTGCTGGAATGCTGAGCGAAACCGATTTGATAAAAAATGTGGAGTTTGTAAGTGACATTCAGCCCGAGAAACTGATGAGCACAGCCATAACAGTTGCTGAAAATGATGGCATTGACAAGGCAATGGCTCTTATGCATGAGAACAACATATCGACACTGCCTGTGATAAATTCCGAGGAAAAATTGGCCGGCTGCATAGGGAGCCTGGATTTGATAAAATTTTTGTTGGGAACAAAGGAATCACCAAGATATTCAATATCGACAGCGGTTGAGAAGAAATCATTGAAATCTTTCATGGCCAAGAATTACATGCACAACGCTTTCCAGTTGGAGATGGACGAATTTTCTCTGGAAAAAATAATAAATGCTCTAAAAAAATTCGAGGAAGTTGCCATCACAAAAAAGGGAAGACCTGTTGGCATGATAGTAGCGAAGGATGTGCTTGAACTCTCCAGTTTGGGAGAACAATATCCAATTCAAGTTTCACATCTTCGTGATGTGGATTCATTTGAAGTTTCCAAGTTTCAGGATATGCTGGCACGATTCATGGAAAAATTCAGAAAGATGTTCAACATACAGAAATTCTTTATTTATGCCGAGACCTACAAGAAAAAGGAAGAAGGGCACAATAAATTCTCATTGAGGGCAAGATTACTCACAGACAAGAAAACATATGTTGCCAAATCCTATGCGTGGGATTTGAAAGAAGCGACTCATATATTGCTAGTTGCTTTGGAAAAGCAACTTGTAAAAAACCACGATAGGCATTTGGGAAAGGCCAGAAGAGCCATCAAAGGCTAGCTGTATTCCCTCCAGACATGATTGCATTCCTTGCATCTGTAAAATCTTGTAGGCGGCTCGTCTGCAGCCCTAGTTTGCTGCAATGCCCAATAGGCATCAACTTCCTTCTGGCATTTCGGACAAAGGACTCTTGTAGTCGGGAATTCGGCATCAGTCTCGTCAAACACCGCTACTTCCTTCCGTTCATTTTGGGGAAACTTTATCATCAATGTCTCTTCCAAATCACTTGTCCTCTCGCATTTCCTGCAGTACATTTTCTTGCCGTCCATGAATTCCTTTACGATAAGAATATTGCCGCAGTTCTTGCAAAATTTCATTACAAAATATTAAGAACCTAATTTAATAAAGAGCTTAAATAACCTTTGATAAATAAACAATCTAAATGTTGTGATTCCATGTTTCAAAAATATAAGATGGAGATAGAGAAGATAACTCAGGAAACTAGCGACTCCAAGTCGTTCATTCTAGTCCCAAAAGATTCCAGCGAGGGTCTATTCAATTATTTGCCAGGCCAATTCTTCCTCCTTGAGGCAGAAATAACAAGACCCAAAACTTTTGCATATGACAAGCGCAAACGGATGATGGCTGGCAGCGGAGAGCTTGTAAAGACCATTGATAAGAAGGCATTTTCCATCGTATCATCTCCTACTGATGAAGGCTATATAGAGCTTCTGGTGAAAAGCGAGAAAGGCATGTTTGTACCATATTTTCTAGAACAGACTCAGGTCGGCGACATATGCACAATTCAAGGGCCGCAAGGAAATTTCATGAATAAAATATTCCAAAATAGTGAAAAGATGATTGCATGCTGGTCTGCTGGTAGCGGCATACCTTCTACAATCAGTCTTATGAAATTTGCAATCTACAAGGGTTTCGATCTCAGGATTTTTGTTTTCGACAGCAACAAAACAGTGGATGACATTATTCATCATGAGCGGATAAAAAAACTTGTTGGTGAATCTGAAAAATTCAATGCTATCTTCACACTCACTAGCTTCACGAAAGACCTGCCAAAAAATAACGGCAACATAAAATATGCCGGCGGAAGATTCTGGGCAGAAGGCGAAAACACATTGGAAAAATACTCGGGCGGCGATTGGAAAGGTTATTTCAATACAATCTGCGGAAGCTCGAGTTTCATCAATGGTAAGTCTAGGGATAAGAATGGAGTTTTGACAAAACTAGGAAAAGGTGTGGAAGACCATCTTCTTGAGTTCGGAATTCCGCAAAATAACATAGACAAGGACCAGTTCTATCTGCAGTAGGTTCAAAAAAGGAAAAAGAAATGAGATTTACCATCCAAGAGCTTTCGTCAGGTCGTTTGGAGTCTTGTAAGTTCCTTCGGATAAAGCTTTGGTTTGCTTAAAAAGTGCCTACAAAGTAGCTTTTAAATAGGTTAATTACAAATTACATATTCTCAAAATAAAAGGAGTAAAATGTTAAATGGCATTTGGAAGAGGTTTTGGATCTAGGGAAATGCACAAGGCAACTTGCGCTGACTGCGGCAATGAAGCCACAGTTCCGTTCAAACCTATTGAAGGAAGACCAGTCTATTGCAGAGATTGCTATCCTAAGCACAAAAAATATTAGAGTAGTCACTTGCTTCTAGTATTGATCTTGTAAAAGATAGTGTCATCTTTATCCTTTTTCAGCAGTTTCTTGCCCTTCACAAGATTTTCCAGATGGCGCTTTATTGTGTTCAGGTCAACTATTTTATCGAGATTGTTGTTCACCCTGAAATTTACTCCCAGCGCCGACATCGGCACGTCCGACTCGTTCAATATCTTGAGTATTTCCGGCTCCAAGTAAACGTAATCAGCAATTCTCCCCCGCATACTCTATATATTTGGTTTTTGCATAACTTATACCTATCATGAAGAAATGCGACTGGTGCGGCAAAGACATCCCTTTCGCCAGAATAAAAGTCAAGGGCAAATTTTATTGCTCGGAAGAATGCCGGCGGAATGCTAATTGAAACCTTAGTTTAAGAAGGCAGAAAAACAATCCTTTTTTCTAAAACAAGTGGTCGAATGGTAAAATTCTCAGAGATGGGATTGAAGAAGGAAATTGTGCATGCCCTTAATGATGCAGGATTGACAGAAGCCTTTCCGATTCAAGAAACGACGATGCCTCATATACTGAACGGCGAAGATGTGATAGGTCAGGCACATACAGGTACTGGCAAGACCTTTGCATTTTCCATCCCTCTTGTCCAGAAAATAGATCCTAACGTAAGGGGAGTGATGGCATTGATTCTTGTCCCGACGCGCGAATTGGCGCTTCAGGTCGCGGATGAAATAAAAAAAGTTACGAAATATGCAGGGACGAAGTCGATCGCAATCTACGGCGGCATAAGCCTGACAATGCAGTTCAACGCATTGAAGTGGGGGCAGCAGATTGTCGTTGCCACACCAGGAAGATTGATAGACCTGCTACAGAGAAAGGCGATACAGCTTAATCGTGTAAAGTTTTTAGTTCTTGATGAAGCCGATAGAATGCTTGACATGGGTTTTGTCGATGACATAGAATTTATTCTCAGCCAAGTTCCTAAAAACAGGCAAACGCTTCTGTTCTCAGCAACCATGCCCCATGACATAATGAAGCTCACAGAGCGGTACATGAAGCATCCGATAAAAATACTTCTTGATTCTGACGAGCTGAGCATCGATTTGATAGACCAGACTTATCTTGTTGTCGAGGAAAGGAAAAAACTTTATCACCTGATGGAGATACTGAAATCAATCAAGGGAAAAGTTTTAATTTTCTGTTCCACAAAATACCGGACAAGGAGGCTGGCCAAGGATTTGTATATGAAAGGATTCCACACATCTGCAATTCATGGTGACCTCTCACAGAACCAGAGGGAAGATGCCATCGGCCGGTTCAGGGGCGGAAATTCGCAGATACTTGTCGCTACTGATGTCGCTGCAAGGGGAATTGACATTCCCAGCATAGAGCAGGTGATTAATTTTGATGTGCCTATGGATCCGTTGATGTATTTTCACAGGATAGGAAGAACTGCGCGTGCAGGCGAGGCAGGAAAGGCATTGACGCTCGTCTCCCAGCACCAGTACGACGATTTCCAAAATATTTTGCGTCACACAAAGGTCTTCATCAAGCAGTTGAACGAGAAGATGGGAATTAAGGTCGAGCCTCATGACGAATATCGCAGAAGGGAATTCCAGCATGGGGAATCAAAGCCTCATTTCAACAGACAGCAATCCAGGGGCAGATGGAGACCCAACAGAAGATTTAGAAGACACTGATTTTATGGTTAGGAAAGCAAAAGAGGCTGCTACGGAAGAGTCTTCTGAAGAAGTAGAAAAGCCGAAGGACATCAAGCTCGGCGAAATAAAACTCAGGGAAGATTCGGTGCTGGTAATCAAGAAGACAAATTACAAGGGCGCTGACAGGGTGGATTTTCGAGTATGGCTCAATTCGGCAAGCTACAAGGGGCCGACGAAGCAGGGATTTGTTCTCACGATGGATAAAGTGGACAACTTCATAGAAATAGTCGAGAACATGAAGAAGAAACTTGCGGAAGACGAGTAGAATTTTGAATAGCTTTATATATCAGCCGTTTTAATTAATTATTGGATTCAATGAACGTACAGCAGATTGTAATCGGACTCGTGATGCTGCTTGTATTCTGGGCATTTCAAAAAGGATATGCCGATTCTCTAGGTACATCTGTTTGGTTCTTGGGAGCTATAATTTTCTCAGTATTGCTGATGCTAATGGGAAAAGCGGTAATGCCGAAGCCGCCTGAAGAACTGAAGAAATTATGGAACTTTGCGATCCTGTTCGCACTAGCTGCAACATTCGCGATTTCATTTTTGGGATCTATGCTCGGGGCAGTCTTCCCGCCGAACTTCACTCCGGCAGCGCTTACACCGCTTGTTCTTAGCTTATGGCTGATGGTCTTTGGAGGAACGTTGTTCGTAGGCGCGCAGGCATCGAAGGAACTGGTAGGGAGCCTGATAGGAGTTATTTGGCTTTTTTCATCATTACATTTCGTCACATCGGTCGGAACAGGTCCAAACAGCTACCTGCACTTCGGGTTGATTACAGGACTTTCATTCATCATAGCCGGACTTTTGCAAAAAAAGTAAACAATTCTTAATTTCCGAAACTAAATGTGAGAGTAATTTAGATGCCTAAGACTAAAAGGAAATGCCCTATATGCGGCGGGACTGATCACTGGATTGTGGGATGCAATTCTGAAAGGAAGAAGAGGCGCTAATACAAATTCTAATTATGGTAATTGTAAAAAGAGGCTCTCAGTATATTTTGTACACGCGTGATAGGAAAAGAATTCTCGGGAAATTTAAGACGAAGAAGGCCGCATTGAAAAGGGAAAGACAGATTATTTTTTTCAAGAATTTGAAACGAAGGTAGAAATAGTTTTCCTGACAATAAGTATTATGGATGAATTAAAACTTGCAATCACATTCTCGGAAGATACTCTTGAATGGATTGATAATCAGATCGGAAGCGGGCGGTTTGTCAGCAGGAGCCATGCAGTGAACTATTGCGTAAAGGAGATTATGGTACAGGAAAGGACAAGCAAAGTCAAGGTCAGGGGACCCGGGCCCAATCAGGACATTTCATTTTAAATGTCACGCTCTGCAATTATACAATCATTATCGAAATACTTTGGTTTAATGAATCCTGAATCAATTTTTCCAATGAAATCTTTGTTCTATTTATCTCGTCAGGCAAGGCGTTTTTATTTTTAATAAATTTTTGTAATTTATCTCCCATGTCATTCATTCTGACATTTATCTCATTTAGTTCCGATTCCAATGAAACCTTGACATTTTTGATATCCGATTTTTCTATTCCACCCATCAATTCATATTTTTTGTTCTGCAGAGTTCTGTAACGTTTTACAAGAGATTCCAACAAACCATTTTTGATAGCTCTTACACCATCCAGTATTCTTTCCTCTCTTTTACCACCAATAGTTATTTTTCCCTCAAGCATTGCAATCTCTATAGAGCAGATGACAGCATTTATTTTGGCTTGATTTTCATCAGAAAGCGAGGCATCAAGAGGCTCTTTCAAATAAAATTCTATAAATTTTTTACTGCTCGGATAAAGCCTGATATAATTTCTAAGCGCCCTTTCGACTGATAAAATTGTTTGCCCTATCCTCCCTTCAGTTTCCTTAATTTCTGCATCTAACAATTCCATATCTTTGAACATGGTTTCAAATTTCCCCCATTCTTCTCCAGCAATTAGAGTTCCAATTTTATTTTTCAAGGCATCATCTAACTCTCTTAATGTTGTCAACTCAGAGTCGAGATTTCTCATCATAGTATCATTCTCGTCTAGATCTTTCATCATGTTTTCTAAAGTGACAATGTTATGTTTTATTTCGGATAGCGGATCGATTGCAAGTTTTTTCTCCTTTAAGTCAATGCCGATATCTCTTAGCAATCTGTAAAAACTTTTGTATTCTGACATCATTGATGAACTTTCCTGGCTGAAAACTTCTTCAAAAACCGCAAAATTTCTTACTAGTTTCGCGTCTGCACTGTCCAAAGCAGATACACAAGAATTGTGAAACTCTATGAACGAATCGAAATTTACCGATATTTGACGTTTGACCGTTTTTAGCATCAGGTTCAATCTTGATATGGATTCGCTGCGGTGAGACGAAGCAACTTTCAACAGCTGGAAATCCACACGCTCTGGTGGGGCAGCCTTGCCCAATGCGCTTACTTTTTCCTGCAGCCTATCTGCCACAGCCTGTATTTGCGAATAGAAGCTCTCCAATTCTGGCATGAACAGTTCCATCTTACTACGGATCTTTCCATCGATTAATGATGATAATTCTGCAATGTCCATCGAGACTTGCTCTTTTGCAGGTTCCTCAGTTTTACTTCCGAACAATTTGGAAAGCCATTTCACATAATCAATCTGTATATTGTCTTACTGCAGATATTAGTTTATTTGCTGAATCGTCTTATGATGAAATTTCCCATCAAATATCAAACATTTAAACTACAATCACGCGTTTATTTTGAAAGGTTTTCGTAGGATTGGCTATTTCTATTGGAATCTTGAGGAGAAATTAAATGAAACATATTTGCCCAGTTTGCCATACTAGGAAATCAAAGGCGATGTACAGAAGGCATATGAGGAATTGCAAGACATTTATTTCTACAAGATAAATTGATTAATAAAGTGATAATATGTCAAACTATACACCAGAAGAAGTGGACATGCTGATAGATATGTTGAAAGCCAGATCTCCGGCCAAAAAAAAAGCAATTGCCGAAAAGGTGCCTTTTCTAAACAAAACGGAAAGGACTATAAAATTTTTGGAGAACAGGCACAAATTCTTTAACCCTACAAGGGAGATGCTGGAATACATCATAGGCATTGCGGAAAATTCCGACTTGGACCAGTCCCTTCTTGCAAAAATGAAAGAGGATTTGCTTACCAAGAGATAAACAATTGTTCGATAAATTAGAGATCAATTTGTAGCTGACTTTCCTCTTACGAGGAATTTAGTTCCTCATATATTTCTCTTCCCATCTCCTTAACCCATCTTCACTCAGAACAGATATCTTCTCCTTCTTCACCTCAACAATGTAGTACCGCTTTCTCCATAGCAATCCAATCAAAATTCCCAAAACCAAAGCAGATAGATGGCCCACATGAGCTATATTACTTGGATAAAACATTCCCGCAAGATCCAAAACACCATAAACCGCTATCGCAATTACCATATACATAGGAACACCAAGCGCCCATACAACCATCTTCGGTCTTAGCATCGCCAAAGTTCCCATTACACCAAATACCGCTCCAGAAGCCCCTATTACAGAAGTGTAGAAGAATGAGCTGAATACTCCTGAAAAGACTCCTGTGGAAAAGAATACTTTCAAGAAATTTTTATAACCAACAATCTTCTCTAGGATGGAGCCGAATAAAGCAAGCGCCAACATGTTCGAATAAAGATGAGAGAATGAGCCGTGCAGGAAAATGTATGTCAGTAGTGTCCATGGTTTATGAATGAGTTCCGATGCGTTCAGAACAAAGCCTTCAAGGTTTTGAGGGAAAAATAATTGAAACAAAAATACAAGGGAAATGAGCACGACAAACTTAAGTGCTGTCCAATGGAATCTATCGCCTTGTTTCATATGAACATCATTTTTATATAATACTTCCCATATTTGTTTATAGGCGGATGGTGTAATGAACCAAAATGACTGGAAGTTGTTGGTTGCAGTCTTCTTGACGAGTGCCTATTTTTCTGTATCATTCCTTGTAGGGTCTCTCGAGGGTATGGGCTTCCCAATGCTTGCAGTGTTCGCGCTTGTGCCTGTGGTTGTAGCTTTCCTTTTCGTTCTGCTCTCTTCTAAATCAAGCAAGTAGTGGCATAATCATAATCCGATAATTTATCAAGGATAAATTTTTTAATTCTTTTTCTCCAACAAATATTTAAACAAAACAGCTTGCTATCATGACCGTGACAGGAATGTTTATGCTTATTTGAAATTGTTATCCGATACGGAGATGGAGCTTGCTACTGGTAGCGGGGAGTGTCCACTAGGTTTTCCGGCAGAATATGAGACGTGGGTAAGGTAGTTCTTGTTTAATATGGCTTGCTTCTTTTCGTAGGATGGAAAATTCTATTTAACTGACTTAGGTCATAAGATAGCAAAAGGCGCAAAGAAGATATACGGATAAATCTATAAAGTGAGAGTTTATAAGTTTCTTAGGGCAGATGAATATTTTTTAATGTCGTGTCCCAACGGAAGCATGCTTTTCCATTATTGTTTGAGCATGATAATTGGCCAAAGACAACGTCAATTCTATAAATCTCTTTGAAAAAGTATTCGATTCGTTTAATGTATATAATTTTGTTTTTCCAAATCTTCTAGTAACCTTTACCAAGCCAAGCTCTTCTAATTTGCTAAAATACTTCAGGAAAGTCACTTTAGATATGCCCACTTCTTCAGCTATTTGCTTTTTCGAATAGTCAAAAATCTTGTTTTCTATCAGAAATTCCAGTATCCTCAACATTGGGTGCCCCCCAAAGTATTCTGTTAACACGGTGTGTGCCATGCATACCCTACCCTATACCCTAGTATACTTTGAAAGTATATAAAGATTAACTTTATATTATTCCACATCCAATTTTATTGGATATGCCAGTTTTACCAAAACAAGACATAAAATCCCATATTCTCTGGAAATTGCATATAAAACGCATTTACGGCGGGAAACATACGGCAATCGAAAACGTAGGGAAGGGGATACCTTTACATCTGAAGGGGTTATATCACGATATGACCAAAGAGCTCATTAAAGAAGGATATATTTTGCCGAAACCTACTAATTATGGTCTGCAAGTTTCGTTGAATCCAAGAAAAGCTGGTGAAATTATAGAAATAGTAACGGAGTTTGCTAGAAAACAGAAGAAATTTTTGATAAAGTGAGAGTTTATGAGAGGCTCCTACGAAGAATTAAGCTGCCCTTTTTATGATAAGGGAAGAATACAAACTTTTATATTATATTTGGTAAATGATTATCATGAAGAAACAATTTGAAGTAGAACATTTGAAATATAGCACACTGCTGAAAGAAGTGAAAAATATGAAAAAAGAACTCTCTAAGATAGAAGCGAATATAAAATATTATTCAGATGTTCATCCAACAAAAAAAGAGCTTAATAGAATGAACCAATTTTTGAAAGACTTAAAGGCAAAAAAGTCTGACGCATTTACCACTTTGGAAGAATTAAGGAAAAAGTAATTTACCACCTGTCATATATCCTACCTCTATAATCAAAGTCGACTATGTATAGAATTTTATCTTTAAAATCTATCCATATAACAGCTCTTAGTTCGCCAGTCCTTATTCTGTAGAAATTATTCCCCATCTTTTTTATATCGAGCTTGAATGGCTCTTTGAATTTTTGGAATGCTTTGTACAGCCTATCTGAAGCTTGCTTGTCTAATTTTTCGAATAGTTTCCTTGCGTTTTTGTGCAGCTCGACTTTAAACAAAAAATCACTAACAAATAATTATTTTCTTGAGCATAAGCATTTTTACGACAATAAGACCAGTCATCTTTATATTCTCATAAAAGAAAGATCAGATCGATTGCGGCAGAAGAAAAGAAGGAAGACTATTTTGTAGACATCATAGAGATACTGTCATTGATACACGGGGAGCTGGCTGCGATAAGGGGATTCTTGAGGGCTGTATTGATACAAGTAATGATGATAAGCCTATGCAGAAGACGCCACTCAAGCCAACAATAACAATTTAGTATTTTAAATAATAAACAATGCTCTTTTTGTCGAAAGTCTAATTTATTTTATGGCAAAAGCTATATCCGGCATAGTAATTGCTATAATTGTAGTGGCTATTGTTGGGGCATCAGTTGTTTCTCTGCAAAATATGCAACCTAAAATTAGCCAAGAATCAGTTGGAAAAGAGCCCAAAACAACACGAGAAATTCAACAAGAACCAGTTTCCACTCCACAGACTGAAAACAAAAAGCAATCTACTGGAGAGAAGAAGGAACTGCAGCAAACAGCACGCGACCCAGTATTGGAAGCTAACTCAAAAAGGCTGCTGGAATACGGCATCGACTGCACCCATGAAAACACATATGGAACGCGAAATAGTTTTACCATCAATCCAGAAAATTCAAACATACTTTATATCGGAATTGAAGGAAAAGGCGTGTACAAGTCATTAGACAAAGGCTCGACATGGAAAAGAATTATCAAAGGTTTGGTAGCATATCCTTACAGGAATGATAAAAGTCAATTATGCTTTCCAGACATAGCTGAGATATACATTGATCCTGCGAACACACAAAGAGTATTGACGATAACCTCTGATATAACATCGGCTTATGTGGATTGGCCATATGGAGAAACTGGTGGCATCTGGGAGAGTCTTGATGGCGGGGAATCATGGAGGCAGATGATTAAAGACAAAATAAATGTTGCCGGCAGCGGCTCTTTGGCAGTCGATCCAAAAAACCCAAAAATAATGTACTATCCTGTCAATCCCGATCTGCCGACCTTCAAAGAAACGCCGATAAAAGAAAGCCTAAATAAAAAAGGTAGCGTGTACAAAACCACGGACGGAGGAGAGACATGGGAGGAACTTGAAATGCCTATGCTCCCTTCACTTCAGGCAATCGTGATTGCCATAGATCCTAATGATTCCAACCACATAATATTTCTCACTCAATCGCACGACCACATTTACGGCGAGAACTCCATAACAGAAATTTTCCTGCACAAGCAGCATGCAGTCCTCGAATCCTTCGATGGAGGCAAGACTTGGGGAATATTGGGTGATGATTTGCCTGACCCTTACAGGGCGTTGTTTGATGGTGATGTTTCCCAAAGCAATTTCAAGCACATAATTGTAAGGCCGTTTTTGTTCGGTCCAGAATTCCCGCCAGAGACCACCCAGCAGAAAAGCTTCTATTCTATCGATGGAGGCAAGACCTTTGCGCAAACTTCAACGTTCATCTGGACAGGACGCTATAATCCGCATGACAAGGAAGGCAATCACCTGTTTGGTTATTCTCCATGGCAGGGTTGGGTGGTTGAGAGCAAGGACGCAGGGAAAACATGGCAATCAATAGGCAGTCCACCGGAAGTTTCCAGCTACAAGGTCAAAATAGAAAATTTTGTCTGGGATCCTAATGATTCCAATGCAGTCTACATGAATGGCGATTACGGAAATATATGGCACTCTACTGACGGCGGGAAAACTTGGAATAATATTTTTAATGTTGATAAATTGCCGAAATGAAATTCTTTTTATCTTTAAATAAATTAATTTAATGGGAAAGGGAAAGGCAGATTATTTACTTCAAGAATTTGAGAAAATAGTTTTTCTTCTGCAAAGCTGAATATATTTTTATGGAGAAAGGCATATCCACTGCGATTATTGTGGTAATTGCATTAGTTGCAGTCGGTGCAATAATCATTTCTTTGCAACCGCAGATAAAAATATCTCAGCCTATATCATCAGTTGAACCACCGTCAGAAATACAGTCTGAAGTTCTGCAACTCGGCACACTCTGCACCGGAGAAGAAAATTGCAAGGAATTTTGCTCAAATAATCGAGGACGATGTGAAAACTATTGCAAAGGAAGTCAGAATAAATTATGTAAAATAATTTTCCCCGATGGACAAGAATCTGAAACACAGACACCAATACAACCACCACCTCCAACTACAACAGTGCAACAACCAAGTTGCATAAGCAATCCTGCACCAGTTTTCACGCATAGGTTTACAGACTCTTCGCTGATAAAT
>CAYITO010000014.1:0-17479 GCA_964366355.1 uncultured archaeon | reverse complement strand
TTGCCCTGTCTATTTCGACATTCTGCATCTTCATCGTTTCCCTCTGCATCACCAAACTCTGCAACTGCTGCTGGTAATTTTGAAATTCTTCTATCAAATTTCTGGTTTCATCGGATATTTCTGGCATATGAACTACTTCCTTATTTTCTTATAAGAATGGATATAATTAGTATTTAAGGTTAATAATTTTTTCAGGGAAAATTGTCCAACCTATCGAAAATTTTATATGTCTGACGTCAGACATTACTAATTAACTTGTCATGGCTTCCATTAAAGTATTTTTCAAATCTTTAATTTTTACACGCAACTGTTTGGTTGTGTCTCTAAATCTTAGAGTTACGCTTTTTCCCTTTACAGTGTCGTAATCTATAGTAATCGCGAATGGTGTGCCGCGCTCGTCTTCCCTGTAGTATCGCTTGCCAATGCTTCCACTGTCGTCATATACTGCATCAAAGTCTTTTTTGAGTGTCTCATAAATATCTTTTGCAATTTTTTCCAAGCCGTCCTTGTTAACCAGCGGAAATACGGCAACTGTGAAGGGAGCCAGATTAGCTTGGAGTCTCAAGAGTGTTCGATCTTTCTCTTTTTTATAGGAGAGTTCAATCAAAGCATAGGTGTTTCGGTCTACACCAAAAGAAAGCTCCAAGACATGCGGGACAATTTTCTTGTTATCAAAAAAGATCTTATGGGATTCTTTTGATATTTTCTCATGCCCAGACAAATCGTAATCGCCGCGGTAGTGTATTCCTCCAACTTCTTTAAAACCACCCAGACTTTCCAAATCCAATTCAACATCCCAATGAAGCCTATTGTAGAAAGCCCTCTCTTCCTGCGACAATTCTTTGAACCTGAATTTAGCTTCTGGTATTTTCAAACTGTCAAGATAGAATTGCTGGACTTTTGCCATGTGCCATACATAAAATTTGGGCAGCTTGTGCTTTTTAACCAAATCTTCGCAGGACAGCTTCAATTGCTCTTTCCCCCGCTGGGCAATAGGATACAAAACAAGTTTGTATTTTTTGATTTCGTTCCATTTTTCATGTTCATCTATCCTTTCAGGATCAAAGAAAATCTGCAGTTCTGCCTGAGTGAACTCCCGCATTCGAGTGGTCAGATTTCTCGGCGAGATTTCATTTCTATAGGCTTTGCCTACTACAGCCAGGCCCAATGGGAGTTTGTTTCTGAGAATATTGAAGTGTCTTAGAAAATTTACATAAGCGCCCTGCGCAGTTTCAGGTCTAAGGTATGCCTTTATGTCACCCTCAGCTCCCGCAGTGATAGGAAACATCATCACCAAAGTTTTGACATCCCTCAAAGGACCCTTGCATTTTGGACAGACCACCTTGTTTTCCTTGATTATTTTTGTCAATTCCTCGGATGTTATTCCTTCGAAATTCCTCTTAAGAAATTCTTCCAAGATATGATCCGCACGATGGTGAGTTCCACATTTCATGCACTTGGCCACTGGGTCGACGAAGTTGGTGATATGCCCTGAGGCAATAAAAACTTTTTCGGGCATTATGTCGGAAGGCTCGATTTCAAAGAAATTATCGTCAAGGTTCAGGAAATATTTCCGCCATAGATTTTCAAACTTTCTCTTCAGCAAAGTGCCGTTAATGCCGTAATCGTAAAAGCCCGTAAGCCCTCCGTATATCTCGGAGGAAATCCAGAAGAATCCTTTTTTCCTTGCAAATTCTGACAATTCTTCTATGTTCATAATCATCTATTATTTTTGGATGGATTTATTTTCCAAACCATCCTTTTAGACTCGACTGCTTTGCTTTGCTGTAGCTTGCTTGCAGCTTTTCAACAACTTTTTCCATCCTCTCTCGTGAGAAGTCGTGCTCTTCAACCATAAATTCCAATATGCCGCTGGCATCAGGCTCGTGCGGGGATAGTTTGTAGTCCTCGGTATAGGGCGGGTTTAAGAAGAAATTGTAGACCCTCTCGATGTCTATTTCGCCTGGAAATTCAACTGCAGACAAAAGTTTATCCAAAGTCTTGTGCTCCTTTACAAGCTTTAGTCCGGTCTTCGGGCCAACTCCTTTAACACCCTCATTGTAATCCGTACCAATCAGCATACCTATCATTATCAGCTGTTCCTGTGTTAAGCCCAAAGTCTTCAACACATTTTCCAACTCAATCAGCTGGGGCTTTACTTCCACATAGACTTCTTTGTTCGGGACCTTTTTCCTGCCGCTGATAGACAGGTTCCTGACGAGCCGAAGCGAACCAAACAACAAGCTGTCAGAATCCTGCGAGCCGGTTGCAAACACCTCGCCCTGCCGGCACATATGCGAGCATTGCGCCTCCCCTTCTGAGGGAGCTTGAATCCAAGGTATCCCTATCAACTCGAGAATTTTTTTAGAACTTTCAAGAATTGTCGTATCCATCTTCGAAGCAGCCTGTGCATATTTCATGGCTTTCTCCCCCTTCCTAACCGCCTCTTCCCATTTCTTTCTAGCTTCCTCCCTTACTTTCTCCCTTTCTTCTATCGTCTTTTTCTTGAATTCTGGATACTGCCCGTCGAAGACAAAAACAGGAATGATGCCTGCCTCAAGCAAATTCAAAGTTCTATACAGAAGGCCTGACAGGTGGCTTGTGACATTGCCGTGGTGGTCCTTCAAAGGCTCGCCAGTCATCCTATCCCTGATGATTGAAAGGAACTGATAAATTATGTTAAATGCGTCTATTGCAATCTTTTTGCCGGCGAGTTCTGCCAGCTCAATCTCTTTAGAAGGGATTATTTCGGCTATCGGTACACCCATAAATAATGGTTAGAAATAGTTTATTTATCTCTTCCTTTTGCCGGACAGTTCCTTTTCTATCCTGAGCTCATCAAGCTCCAGCCAGACAACAAACAGGCCAATCAAGAATATCAATGGCGGCAGTCCTCCGTTGATAATTGTAATTAAATCGTCAACCCCAGACCTTCCATTTAAAAATTTAGCTGAACCTTGTAAAATCCACCAGGCACTTCCAAGAATTAACATTACTCCAACAATGATTTTCAATATTGCCCCAGACATCTAAAAAGTATTATTAAATGCTATATATATAAATTTTATTCTTCAAGTGAGTTTATGGTAAAGGGTGTATATCAGCATATCAGGCGGCTGTGGAAGGATTCTGACGGGAATATAAAGGAATTATTGAAGCAGCGATTGATACGATGGAGAGAACAGAATACTGTCGAAAGGATTGAGAAGCCTACAAGGCTTGACAGGGCGAGGTCTTTGGGCTACAAGGCGAAACAAGGTTATGTGCTGGCACGGGTTAAGGTCAAGAAGGGCGGAAGGCGCAGGCAATTGTATGGCAGAAGGGGCAGGAAGCCTAGCAAGGCTGGTTTGGTTAGATTCACATCTGGGAAGTCTGACAGGTGGATAGCTGAAGAGAAGGCGCAGAGGAGATTTAGAAACCTCAATGTTATCAACTCTTACCAAGTGGGAGAGGATGGAAGGCACAAATGGTTTGAAATTATAATGGTTGACACTGGCCATTCTAACATTATCAATGACCCAAAAATAAGCTGGGCGGCAAATCCGACAAATAGAAGAAGGGTATTTAGAGGTCTGACATCGCCTGCTAAACGATAGAGCTTAATTATAATTCACGAAAATTAATTATGAGATATTTTGACTTGCATCTGCACTCGGGATTTTCGGGCGGACAAAGCAGCATCGACCAACTGGCATCTGTAGCTAAAGAACTGGGATATACAGGAATTTGCTTTTCCGAATATTTCCAGAATGGGCAGAGAGTGAAGGAATTAAAGGAGGATATAGCAAAGGTTGGCAAAAAGACTGGGATTGAAATTTATTTGGGATTCGAGGCAAGAAATGCAAAGGAACTGCACAATCTTGTGATGAAGAGACGCATGTTTGATATACTGCTTGTGCATGGAGGTGAGTTGGAGATGAACAGGCTTGCATGCGAAACGCCGGAAGTTGATATACTGACTCATCCGGAGAACAAAAGAAATGACTCTGGCTTGAACCATGTTTTGGTGAAAATGGCGGCGGAAAATAATGTTGCAATCGAAATTAATTTCAGGGAGATATTGCATGCCAGCAATAGGACTAGGAGTTTGGTTGTGAAATCGCTTGCACGAAATATAGTATTGGCAAAGAAATTTCATGCGCCTCTGATTTTGTCATCCGGAGCCATATCACATTTTGAATTGAGGGATCCGTTGGCAATGATTTCTATGGCCAACCAGCTTGGCTTGGAATTGAAAGACGCGAAAGAGTGCATGTCGAAAGTCCCCGAAAATATTTTGAAACAATCCAAGGAAAGAAAATCGGACAAATGGATAATGCCCGGAGTTAAAGTGGTGAAATGACTTACGGTATTTTGCTTGTTACATGTCCGAATTTTAAGTTGGCGGATAGGATTTCAGAATCTTTGCTGAAGAAAAAACTGATTGCATGCGCGAACATATTGCCTGCTATCAAAAGCAAATATTGGTGGAAGGGTAAGCTGGAAAAGCACTCGGAAGTTTTGCTCATTTTAAAAACCAAATCTAGCCTGCATCCAAAGATAGAAAGGGAAATTAAAAGATTGCATTCATATGATGCTCCAGAAATAATTTTTATTAAAATCGACAAGGCGAACAAAGATTATTCGAATTGGATTTCAGATGTGACAAAATGAAACAAACGGAAAAATTAAAAATTTTACAGCCCACGCTAAGAGAGCGGGAGCGCTACATATCGTTTAAAATAATTTCAGAAGAAAGTATCTTCTATCATGATTTGGAAGCGGGCATATGGCAAACTCTTCTTGAATTTTATGGGGAGAGGGGTGTTTCACAAATGTCGGTCTGGCTGGTAAAGAATTTATTTGATGATACAAACCAAACTGGAGTTATACGTTGTAACAACAAATCTGTTTCTAAAGTTTTGGCTGGGCTTGGGTTAATCTCAAGGCTGGGTGATTCTCGAGTAATTTTCAAGATACAAAAGGTGTCTGGGACTATTAAAAGCTTAAATTTAAAATAATTTAAATAGAGGAAATAAATTCATTTCAAGGTGATGCGGAATTCCAGAAATTATGCCAGAATACATGGGATATGACAGGACTATAGCTGTTTTTTCTCCTGACGGCCGATTGTTCCAAGTTGAGTATGCAAAAGAAGCAGTTAAACGAGGAACCACTTGTGTAGGCTTAACTTTCAAAGACGGTGTAGTTTTAGGTAGCATAAAGCTGAACACGTCCTTGATGGTTTCTGCCTCATCAGAGAAAATTTTCCAAGTAGACGACCACATAGGTGTTGTTGCCTCTGGCTTATTGGCAGATGCACGTGTTCTAGTAAATCAAGCCAGAGTAAAAGCCCAGATAAACAGGATAACCTACGAAGAGTCTATCGATACTTGGGGGATAGCACGCCTGTTTGGAGACAGGATGCAAATATCAACTTTATACGCAGGTCTGCGTCCTTTTGGCGTCACTTTGCTTGTGGGCGGTGTTGACAAAACTGGAACACATCTCATAGAATCTGACCCGTCTGGAATGCTGTTTGAATGGACTGCATATGCCATCGGCAGGGGAGCAGTCTTGGCAAACAAGATTTTGAAGCAAAAATGGAAAAATGGTATGCAAGAAAAGGATGCGTTGGAATTGGCTGTTGATATAATCATAAAGACTGAGAAGGAAAAGAAAGAGGGTTTCATTGATTTGGCTGTTATAAGGAAGGATGGCAAGTTCAGAAAATTATCCGAGGATGATATAAGAAAACTTTCTAAATAATCGAAACCCAGACATTAATTAACTATATAAATGCTTCTTTACTACTACATTTGAGAGATAAGAAGAAATTTCGAAGTGGTGTTTTGTCGGTTAGTTTAGATAAGGCCGTTACAAGTAGATTAACGGTTGCTGGTCAGAAATTCGAAATCTTAGTTGACCCAAACAAAGCTTTGGAATTCAAAAAAGGAGCAAAAATCGCTATGAACGAGATTTTGGCATATCCGGCCGTATACAAGGATGTTAGAAATACTGACATGGTTGCGGACAAAGATTTGCAGAAAACTTTTGGCACTACCGATGTTTTTACAATCGCTACAAAAATAATCAAGGAAGGGGAACTGCAGCTAACTACCGAGCAAAGAAGGCAGATGGTGGAGCAAAAGAAGAATCAAATTGCGACTTTGATATCCAAACGTGGGATAAATCCTCAGACGAATACCCCGCATCCTCCGCAAAGAGTTTTGAATGCGATGGACCAAGCTGGTGCAAGCATAGATCCTTTTGCTGACGCGGAGCTTCAGATAGATAAAGTGGTAAAAGCGATTAAGGCAATATTGCCGATAAAGTTTGAAAAGGTTGTACTGCAGCTAAAAATACCTCCGCAATTTTCTGGCAAGGTTTATCCTATTTTGAAGGCTGCAGGCAATTTACAGCAGGAGCAGTGGCTGAATGACGGCAGTTTGCAGGTGAATATAGAAATTTTGGCTGGGGTCCAGGAAGAAATATTTCAAAAGGTCTCGAGTTTAACTCATGGCAATTTTGAATCCAAGGTGATAAAGAAGGAGGCTATCTGATGGCAGAATACAGGGATGTAGTAATCCCGGGCGAGAAAATAGATGATAAAAAAGGGAGGAAGACAGGCAATGGTGTATATCAAGACGGAGAAATTATTTTTTCAAAATATTTGGGGGTGCCGAGGATTGACGAAAATGAAATTTCTGTCATTCCGTTATCTGGCGCTTACCTCCCGAACATGGGCGATAGAGTAATAGGAATAATTTCAGAGGTTGAAATTTCTGGTTGGCTGGTTGATATCAACTCTCCTTATGCGGCGTTCCTTCCGGTCGCAGAAGCTGTTGATGAGTTCGTTGACATGTCTAGGACGGATATAAGCAGGTATTTTGATTCTGGCGAGGTTGTTTTCTGCAGGGTGTCGAAAGTTACCAAGAATAAAACTGTTCAGGTGAGCATGAGAGATACAATGGCAAGAAAACTATATGGAGGCATAATTGTCAGAGTGACTCCAAGCAAGATTCCAAGAATTATAGGAAAAGGCGGAAGCATGATAAGCTTGATAAAGACCAAGACCAAGTGCGACATCTACACCGGACAAAATGGTGTCATCTGGATAAGAGGGGAAAACAAAGCCAAAGCGATTGAAACAATATTGACGATAGAAAGGGAGTCGCACACAATGGGATTGACAGAAAGGATTGAGGGCATGTTGGGTGAATGAAATGGAAGAAGAAATAAAATTGCTGATTGATGGGAAGAGAATTGATGGAAGATCCCCAGAGGAATTGAGGGAAATAGAAATGAAATTAAATGTGGTGTTGACGGCAAACGGTTCTGCAGAGGTTAGATTCGGCAAGACTACTGCAATTGCGTCTGTGCATGGACCGAGAGCTTTGTATCCAAGATTTTTGCAGGAATCCAACACTGGAATTTTGCGAGTAAGGTACAACATGGCGCCCTTTTCAGTAAACGACAGGAAATCGCCGGGACCGGACAGAAGAAGTAATGAGATATCGAAAGTTTCAAGGCTGGCACTGGAGCCTGTGATCTTTTTGGAAGATTTCCCAAAAGTTACGATAGACGGCTTTGTTGAAGTTATAGAAGCTGATGGAAGCACGCGAGTGACAGGACTGAATGCGCTTTCACTGGCTTTGGCGGCGGCAGGAATACCGATGAAGGATCTTGTTGTGTCCTGTTCTGTTGGGAAAATCGACGGGACATTGGTTGTAGATTTGAACGGAAAGGAAGACAACAACTCGGAAGCGGATGTGGCATTCGCAATGATGCCTAGCAAAGGGCTTATTACTTTGCTGCAGATGGATGGCGCTTTGACGAAAGAAGAGATAATGAAACTTCTACAGTTGGCAAAAGACTCGTGCATGAAGATATACGAAATGCAGAAGAAAGTTTTGAAGGATTCTTACAGGGGTGAATGAAATGGAAGAATTTTATGCATTAGAGCTCATAAGAAAAGGCAAGAGAATTGATGGAAGGAAGTTTGACGAGTTCAGGCCCATTGAGATTATGACAAATCCTATAAGCACTGCCGAAGGCTCTGCAAGAGTGAAACTTGGAGAAACAGAAGTCTTGGTAGGGGTAAAGATTGGTATGGGAAAGCCATTTCCCGACACTCCGAATAAAGGCATACTCATAGTGAATACTGAATTTACTCCGATGGCGTCGCCTGAGTTTGAATCGGGTCCGCCTGGCGAAGATGCGGTCGAATTGTCGAGGATAGTTGACAGGGGCATCAGGGAATCTGATACCATAGAGCTTGAGAAATTATGTTTGGTTGAAGGTGAAAATGTGTTTTCTACCTTTGTGGATATACATATAATCAACCACCAGGGGAACTTGCAGGATGCGGCTGCACTGGCGTCTATCGCAGCCTTAAGAAATGCAAGATTGCCCAAGTTGGAAAATGACAAGATTGTTAGGGGGGAATATGAAAAGCCGTTGCCGGTGGTGTTCACGCCAATTAATGTAACAGTTGCTAAAGTGGGGGATAGTTTTATTTTGGATCCGAACCATCACGAGGAAAAGATTTTGGATTCGAAGCTGAGCATTTCAGTCAGGGATGATGACAGGATATGTGCGATGCAGAAGCAAGGGAGGAAGGAAATAAAGTTTGAAGATGTTGAAAAGATGGTTGATATGGCCATGGAAAAAAGCAAGGAACTGAGGAAGTTGCTTTGATGTCGATAAAAACCCTTGGTAAAAAAATAAAACTTGGTAAGATAGGGAAAGTCAGAAATGCGCCTAGATGGGCTGACATACGAAAGTTTGGACTGAAGAGAGCAAGAAGAAAGAGAATAACTTCAGACAAAGTTAAGCGATGGAGAAGAATCAGGCTAAGAGTTTAGTTTGAAATCATGCACGGCTTGCCTGCTTTGCATTCTGTTGAAATCGGGAATTTCTTCTGACATATTCCTACCACTCGCACTAACTCCAATGATCCAACTGGCTGAATTGTGAGTGTTGATGAATTCCCATCACCAGGACCAAGAGTTGAATTTGTGTAGAACGGTCCTATCTTTGTAGAATTACCTAAGGCAATCGCTTCGATTGTGATATTGTTCAAACTTTCTGTTCCAGTTTCCAACGCATATGTAACATTCACCTGCCCTCCGCTGCGTCGAACTTCTTTAACAACTAACGACGAACCCAAACAGTGTGCTTGTAGATTGGCTTGCTCTCCAATTATTTCTGTCTGTGTTCTTGTAGATCCGGTTAGCCAGACTGAGATTATTCCAGCAATAGCAACTGTGAAGCCTATCAAAAGAACGGTTGCAACCAAAGGAGAAATTCCTTTCATAGATACCATTTATCATTTGTTTTATAATAAAATTATGTTGTGCCTCCGATCATGCAAGGCTGGCCGGATTTGCATTCTGCGGTAATTGGCACAGTAGATTGGCAAAATGTTCTAACTCTTAGTACCTCAGGTGGAATTGGTATTTGAGCCCCACCAACTGAGGTAGATACATTAGTAGAGTTTGTATAGGCTTGACCAGGATTTAAAGTTACTACATGTGTGCTAGTGTTTCTTACTCCTTTTCCTATAACTTCAAAAGTTACATTAGGACCTAAACTTTCTGTTCCAGACTCGTAGCGTATAGTAGTATTTACATACGATGCATTTAGACAAATATTGCATGGTAGCGTAGTGTTAAATCTTACCTCTTTAATGACTACTGATAAGGCGGCGCATCTCACCTGCTTCTCAGTTCCACTTGATACTGTGGTTGTTTGGGTTGTGGTTAATGTGGATAACCAGACTGAGAGGATGCCTCCGACTGCTACTGTGAATCCAATCAAAAGGACAACTGCTATCATTGGGGAGATGGCTTTCATAATTAACTACCTATCATGCATGGCTGACCTGCTTTGCATTCTGCGACAATTGAAACAGAACTTTTGCAGAAACCGCGGGCTGAGACTACTTCGGGTGGATAATTGGCTGGTGAAACTTGGATAACTCTGCTTTCACCTGGGTTCAAACTTGCGGTAGAGGTGTTGGCTTGAACTGATCCTCGTGCAGAAACTTCTGCTGTAACGTTAGCTAAAGTTTCAATACCACTATCATAACGGACAGTCACATTTACAAAGCCATTAGCAGTGCCTGACGGAAATCTAACTTCAACAATAGAAAGAGAAGATGCGGCGCATCGTACTTGTTTATCGGTTCCACTAGATACTGTTGTGGTCTGGGATGTTGTTAATGTGGATAACCAGACTGAGAGGATGCCTCCGACTGCTACTGTGAAGCCTATAAGCAGAACTACTGCTATCATTGGGGAGATGGCTTTCATAATTAACTACCTATCATGCAAGGCTGGCCGGATTTGCAAGTGCCGACTATCGCAACGCTGGATTGGCAAAAACCGCGGGCAGAGACCACTTCTGGCGGGTAATTGGCTGTAACATTAACTGCCCGAGCTTCGCCCGGCACAACTGTTTCAGTAGAATTAACTAAATCGGTAACACCCCGGGCAGTAATCTCTACGGTAATGTTTGATAGGGATTCTGTACCGGTTTCATAAACAACTGAAACATTTACATAACTCCTTCCTGTGCCAGTAGGGAATCTGACTTCGGAAACTTTTAGTGAAGATGCAGTGCACTTTACCTGTTTTTCAGTTCCACTAGATACTGTTGTGGTCTGGGATGTTGTTAATGTGGATAACCAGACTGAGAGGATGCCTCCGACTGCTACTGTGAAGCCTATAAGCAGAACTACTGCTATCATTGGGGAGATGGCTTTCATCTGTGAGACCTTTATAAAATTTGTGGAACTTAGTTTAAATTCTTTGCTAAATAGGCACTTAAGTCTTGAAAATTTACTCCCAACTGCTCAAATGACATTTGCCACAATAAAATCTCAGTTTCCCATCCGTTTGTTTGTGCTGGGCGAGAAAAGTATCGCCGCACCTAGGGCAATTCTTTCTGGTTCTTTCCAGACTGTCGCCCGTTTTAAAAAATTCATGTTGCTTTATTGGCTTGTGCTTCACTATTCTCACCTTGCTTGGCTTCAGGCTTAGCTATAACCTTTGGCTTTTCCTTCAATAATTTTACCTTAATCATGGATTCCGGGATTCCTTTCTTTGTAAATATGTAGTCTATGACAACTTGGCTTTCATCAATGGAGTTGCTGCCTGCAATTGCCTTAATAACTTCCATCTTTGATGGGGTTGTTGCATTCGGATGCTTCATCAAAAAAGTTATTTCCTTCCTTTTCAAAAACGGGTTTTCCTTTTCTTTTACAATTTCCATGTTAACCAACGTATAGGGCGTAACTTCCAGGTTCTGCTACATTCAACAATTTCGCCACTTCTGAATTCGTATCAATGATTATTACCAATCCCTTCCAACTTGCTGAAAGGTTTGTGGATTTGCACACAGGGCATGCCTTTTCCGTCGTGAATCTCCTGCAATTTCTGCAAACTTGCCTTTTCTTCGCCATATCAAACCTTCTTTTTCTTCTTGTCAGCTTCTATCCAAGAAATAGAACCAAGACCGCTTTGGCGCATGGTAAGGCCAACTTTGTTTTGTTCTGTGAATGATACGGAAATAATTCTGGCTTTCACCTTGTCCCCTTCCTTCAAAGTTCTTTTCGTCTCCTTGCCAAGGAACACAGAATTCTTGTTGTCGTAGCTTACAAAATCGTCCATCAACTGGGAGATATGAATTAATCCATCCATAGGGCCAATCCTGACAAATGAGCCGTATTCTGCATTATCGACAACTTCTCCATGAACAAGCTCGTGCAATTCCGGCTTGTATGTCAAAAGCTTGAATGTTGTCATGTAGTAAACCCCAGCGTCATTGGCCATTATCTTTCCTTCCCCCACCTTTTCGATATCGATTACAGAAAGTATGACGCCGATTCTTGTATCTAAAGTGCCAACCAGTTTTTCGGCTATCGCCTGCTTTACCGACTCCTTGAGGTTAGATGTAAATTTCTCTGGCGGAACCCGAATCCTGTCTGATACTGTTACTGTACGATACATAATTTCAACTCACTATAGTGCGAAACTAACAAAGAGTGTAGCAAAAATTAGTGAAATTGTATTTAAAACCTTTATCAATGGGTTCAAACTTGGACCGGCAGTGTCCTTACTAGGATCGCCTACAGTATCGCCGACAACTGCAGCCTTATGTGCGTCGCTTCCCTTGCCGCCGAAAGCGCCTGTCTCGATATATTTCTTTGCATTATCCCATGCAGCGCCGGCATTGGTTAAGGTCAATGCCAACAATAATCCTGTTACTATAGCACCGGCAAGCATTCCACCCAATGCCTCCGTGCCCAAAGCAAAACCTACAATTATGGGGGTTAAGACTGCCAGCAAACCCGGGACAAGCAATTCTCGGAGCGCTGCTCTCGTGCTAATATCAACCACTTTTCCGTAATCTGGTTTGGCTTTTCCCTGCATCAGACCTTTTATAGATTTAAACTGTCTCCTAACTTCTTCGACGACAAGCATTGCTGCATTCCCAACCGCGCGCATCAAAAATGAAGAAAACAAAAATGGGATTGCCCCGCCTAAAAGCAAACCGATGACAACTTTATATGAAAGAATATTGATGATTTGCAAGTTCACAGCCTCTGAATATGCGACAAATAATGACAGAGCAGCTAATGCAGCTGAACCTATTGCAAATCCTTTTGTAACTGCTTTTGTAGTATTGCCGACCGCATCGAGCGCGTCAGTGATTTTTCTAACTCTTGAAGACAATCCGGACATTTCAGCAATTCCGCCTGCGTTGTCTGTTATAGGTCCATAGGCGTCAATTGCCACAACCATGCCTGTGACAGAAAGCATGCCTAAGGCTGCTATGGCAATACCATAAACACCATGACCATCTAGACTACCAAAATGGTATGATGCGAAAATTGCTGCTACTATAACCAAGACAGATGGCGCTGTGCTTTGTAAACCAAGAGCCAATCCCGATATGATGTTGGTAGCTGCCCCGGTTGTAGCTGACTTTGCAACTTCTTGAACAGGCTTCCTTTCTCTTGAAGTATAGTATTCTGTTATCATGCTGATCAGGATTGTGGCTGCCAGTCCACTCAATGCAGCAAAAAACAAATTAATGCTATTGAAGAAATAGGCTGTAATGAAATAGAATAAAATTGCGGAAATTCCAGTCGTTGCTAAAAGGCCATTGTTCAAAGCAGCCCAGATGTCTTTTTTCTTTCCAAGTCTGACAAAAAATGTTCCTATCACAGATGCGAAAATTGCTGCTGCCCCTATGACCAGTGGAAATATCACTCCGTTGGTTATGGCCAATCCTAAAAGCATTGCAGCGATTAAAGTAACTGCGTAAGATTCGAACAGGTCTGCAGCCATGCCTGCGCAATCGCCGACGTTGTCTCCGACGTTGTCTGCAATCACCGCCGGATTCCTCGGGTCGTCTTCAGGTATTCCCTTCTCAAGCTTCCCGACTAAATCTGCCCCAATATCTGCCGCTTTTGTATAAATTCCGCCGCCCACTCGCATGAACAAACTTATCAAACTTGCACCGAATCCGAATCCAATGATTAATTCCGGCTTGCCAAACAAAACAAACAACAAACTAACTCCCAAAAGACCTAATCCCACAACCATCATGCCTGTGACAGTGCCACCCTTGAAAGCCAGTGACAGCGCTTCTTTCAAGCCTTTGTTTGCGGCATTGGCGACTCTTGAGTTGGCTTTGACAGAAATATTCATTCCGATATAACCTGCAAGTGCGGACATTACAACACCGAAAACAAAAGACAACGCAGTTTCGAATTTCATGAACAGGAGAATCAAGAAAATAACTCCAACCACAGGGATCAATGTTCTATACTGCCTATTCAGATAGGCATTAGAACCGTCTTGGATTGCTTTTGATATTCCCTTCATCCTTGATGTGCCAGCATTCTGCCTGACGATGTTCTGTGTTAAGAAAATTGAGAATAGAATTGCCAAACCGCCAGCCAATAGCGCAAGTTCTATCATTGCCTCAACCTATAGCTAAATGTTTTCTTGCCCTTAAATAAATAGTTTTCATTCCCTTTTGGGTTAATTGATTTCTTAACTTTTTGTCGTTAGTTGCCACTAGGAAGCTTTTATCTAAAGACAATATCTGTTTGTCTACATCACCAGAAACATCGATAATTCTTATTTTATTATTTTTAATCAAGTTTAACGATAGTTTTGCGAATTTGCCATGCTTTGCTTTTTTTGATAGAAGTTCAAGTTCATCTAAAATTTCATTCGAAACACATAATTCTACAGGCTCGGAAACCAAATCGTAAATTTCTGATAAGTCTATTCTAAATCTGTATAAATCAATTATGAAATTGGTATCCAACAAAAGCTTCATGATTATATTTTCACTTTTACTTTTAATCCTATATGCAAACGCGTTTAAAGCATACAGATAAATATATAAAGGGTATCTACAAATATATTTAAAGGAAACCATTATGAAAAAAGGTATTTCAACAGTTATAGCCACTCTTTTGATGCTTGTTATTACAATTGCGTTGGCAGGCTTTGCTTATACTTACCTTAGTGGCACGGTACAGTCAAGAACTTCTGTGGTTCTAGACTTTGTAGAGTCAACTTGCAACGGTGATCCTATATTTGTTACTGTCAGAAATGACGGTCAGACACAAAGTGGCGCGATTACCGTGAGTGGCACACAGCCTGATGGATCGACATCAGCCGGTCCTGACTGTACTATCGGTTCAGTAAACCCTGGAACTCAAGGGAGTTGTTCTATTAACAGGGGTGCGGGAGCTACTGCTGGGACATATAGAGTAAGGGCAAGCGCATCTGGAGCTGCTCCTGTATCAGGGGTTGTATTCTGCGCAACTGCTGGCGTTTAAAGTATAGTACCGTAACCAACCAATCGCCATCTTCCGTCTATCTGCCGTGATATAGCAACCTTTTCTTTTTCTTCTGCACAAACAGGCAATTTTAGTTTCATCTCCACGGTGTCTCGTTTGAAATTTGTTACTACACCGACAGACCTAGCAGTTCCTATGTTAATCAAGATAGTTTCACCTGTCTTGATATTCGGCATCCCTTCAACTCTATTCAAAAAGCGGACATTCATAGAAATGGTTTCGCGTGATTTAGGCAATTTATCCGGCAATCCGACTACATTACCAACCAAAGAATCAGCTTTAGTCAAAGAAGGGTCTAGTGTTGTCATCATCCCCAAAAGACCGCCGGCACCTGCAATATCAATGTTTGTGCTGCCTTTTTGCAGACCGACTATCTTTGCAAATAGCGATTGGTACTTGTTCCCAACTCTTACTCCAGGCCTTATCTCTATCCTGTCGTCTACGGAGAATTTTCCATGCATAATGGCTCCGCCTAGAATTCCACCAACCAACTTAGCGGGCTTTGTTCCTGGCTTGTTGATGTCAAAGCTTCTGGCAACGAGCATTTTGGGATCTTTTGACTCGCCACGCTTTGGTGTGGGAATGATCTTCTCAATAGCCTCAAGGACAACATCGATGTTTGTCCTGTACTGGGCTGAAACGGGGATGACTGGCGAATTTTCTAAAACAGTTCCTTTTACAAATTCCTTTATCTCCTCATAATTTTTCATCGCCTGCTGCTCAGAAACCAAATCTACCTTGTTCTGAATGATTATACTGTTTTTTATTCCTGCGATTTCCAAGACAGCCAGATGTTCTTTTGTCTGTGGCTGCGGGCATTTCTCGTTTGCTGCGATTAAAAACAACACGCCGTCCATTAGGCTTGCTCCGGTCAGGACAGTTGCCATCAATGTCTCGTGCCCCGGAGCATCGACGAAACTTATTGTTCGGACTACTTCTGTATCAGAAAAGCAATACGGACATTTGATGGAAGTGGAATATTTGCCGCATTTCACGCATTTGTAGATGGTTGCATCCGCGTAACCCAGGCGGATTGTTATTCCCCGCTTCAATTCTTCCGAATGGGTTAGTGTTATTTTCCCTGTAAGCGAAGCGACCAGGCTGGTTTTGCCATGGCTTACGTGCCCAAGTGTTCCTATGTTGCATTCTGGTAACATCTTTGGATTAATTTCTTTTAATTTGTCCACCTCCGATGATTAAAATTTAGAATATGAAAGAAAGAGTTTAAGCTTTAACTTCTTCCTTCGTTTCTTCAGGCTGTTCGGTCTTGTGTTCTTCTGGCTTTTTGGCAGGCTCTTCCTTCACTTCTTTAGGCTGCTCTTTTGGTTTTTCTGGAGCTTCTTTTTTCTCTTCTTTCTTTTCTGCTGGTTTTTCTTGCTTCGCTTCAGCCTTTTGCTCCTTCTTTTCCTTTGGTTTCATTGGAACCAGCTCTTCCAGCGGCTTTTCGCCTTTTTTCACAACTTTCACATTAACTTGCAAAATGTCAGTTGAGATTGAATCGCCTCTTACAGTCTTCCTTTTCCTTTGACCCTTCAATTTCGGATGAAATCCAGGTGGTCCTTTTAATAGAACTCTTTTCCTTATAGGCCCCTTCACAGAAGGGTGCATCGGGAATCCGTCCTTGTCAGTCCCCCCAGTTATCTGCAACATGTAGCCATTCAAATCTATGATATCGCCAGAGAACTCTTCGCCTATTTTCTTGTTAACTAAAGAAATGGCTTTGGATTGGTCTACTTCTTTTTGGAATGATTTTTTTGTAGATGGTTCGGAAATAACGAATTTGAATGCTGCCATATTTTCTGTAATTGGTTATTGCATTTATTTAAAGGTTTTTTGGCATGAATAATGTCTGACATCAGACATAGTCATAATTTCTGTCCAAAAAGGATTTAAAAACAGACTACTATTGTTATTGTTGATGAAAATGAAGGGTGACCGTGTTTGGCATTCCAAGAAGGGAATTAAAGATTTACTTAGAGAGGTCACTGAATAAAAAAGAAAGAGAATTGCTTCTTAATTGCTATAGATATCAAGGGTATACGTTTTCACAAGTTGTTAGTAAGTTAAACGGCTATCCGCAGTCTACAGTAAAACTTGTTCTCAGAAGGTTGAAAGATTTTAATTTGATAGACTTTGGTGATACTAGAAGCAAAGGTAAGCCTTTAAATTTCACTAAACTAGGTGAAAATTTCTTTGAAATTTTGAGAGGTGAGTCTCGATGACTGGTGAATTACTTTGGATATAACCCTCGTGGGACAATAGTCCCAATAGTCAGAAGTGTTGATGGAGTTTTGGATCCTAAAGATTTGTTTGTAAGGATATCAGACTATGGTAGACGACCTTATTCCATATTTTTGGAATCTACAGATATCGTACCAAAGTATGGCGAACTTAGTTTAGGGACTGGCGAACCCTGTTTAAGGGTACGTGGCATTGGTTATAGATTTGAAATAAACGCCTTGAATCAAACCGGTGAAAGATTTATAAAATCTTTGAAAGGGAGCTTTGATTTTGCAGAAGATGTAAACTATGGCGCCGTAGAAATAACAGGCACGCTAAAACCTCAAAGGGGAAATGTTTCGGAAGATGAAAGATTGCACTTGAAGACCC
>CAYITO010000013.1:0-17851 GCA_964366355.1 uncultured archaeon | reverse complement strand
TCAGTCCTAAACTCTTTGGATTTCCTTCCGTCATCTTGGTGGAAGTAATGAACCACAGTAGCATTATCTGGCCTGGTTTCATTCACCTTTGCAAATCCCCTGAACTCGAAATCCTGGTAATCGTAGCTACCGTTGACATATTTATAAGAAGTGGCGGCAATCACGCCGAAGGCGTTGTTCATAGAATTATTGGTGGTGGCATTAGCCACAACCCAGACATTGAATCCTATATCCGAAAAAGAGTCTGTGCCATTGTTACCGAATCCAGTGGAAGCTGTATAATTAATCGACGTGATTCCGCCGAACTCGTTGGTAATGCTCTTCAGCATGAACGGCGTGGCAGTCGTCTTTACCCAAGTCCAGAAGAATTCCCCAGATTCGTTCCTGTGGCTGTAAATCAAATCCGAAAACCCATCTCCATTGAAATCAGCCAACCTCCTACCTATGTTCCTACCGTTATGAGTGAAAGTCTCAGGCGCCTGCCAAGAGCTATTTGACCTCCATCCAGTGCCGTTGTTTATGTAAGCGCTCCTCTCCTGCGTGACGCCGGATACGTAATCCTGCAGTATATCCACCAAGCCGTCTCCATTCACATCAGCAAACCTAACACCAGTATCGGCTATAGTCTCTGTCAGGAAAAATACTGGTGACGCCCATGTCGAATTATATTGTGTCCATCCCGTCCCATTGTTCAGCCATGCATTCTTTTTTGCCCCACTCTTGTCTATGGCTTCTATGATATCCGGCAGACCATCCCCGTTCAAATCCACCGCCCTTGCCTTTTGGTCGCTGTTGAACTGCATGAAAGTGGTTGGCGCAACCCATGTGGAGCTCACATCCGTCCAGCCATTCCCATTATTCATCCAGGCGCTTTTCACCGGATTACCCGCATCATTCTCATTCGACTGCAGTATGTCTGTTCTTCCATCCCCGTTGAAATCTACAAACTCAACTCCAGTGTCTATAGTCGCATTGCTACCTCCAATGCCAATAGAGAAATAAATTGGCGGCTCCCATGCAGTGGTTACATCAACCCAAGTGCTCCCGTTGTTAACCCATGCCTTCTTATTAGGGCTTGGCGTATTCACAGACTGCATCATATCCGTAAAGCCGTCGTTGTTGAAATCTAAGAATCTTACCCCCATATCGTTGTAATATGTATTCCCTATGGTGCCTGAAATCCAAGCCGGCAGCTTCCAGCTTTCTCCCGCATCTGTGAAGTTGTTGATTTTATTGTTGATCCAAGTCCTGTTGATGGCGTCAACCTGCAAGCTCCTAACTAAATCCATAAAGCCGTCATTATTCAAGTCTACAAGCCTTGCTCCAAAATCTGAAGTAACATCCGAAAATAACGTCGGTGCTATCCAGTTAACAGCAGTATATTTGGTATACTCGTTTGTCGAATTGTAATAATCAAAAGAAACCTGATGCAGCAACGATGAATTGTCAGAGCCGTAAAAACTAATCTTCGACAACGCGGACAGTGATTTCTCCGCAGTCAAATTGACATAGTCAAAACCGTATCTCCTCACGAGTTGATTGTTCGCCAATATTTCTATATTCGCAAGCCTTCTTGTTTGGTTTAGGATATTTCCTTGGTCATAAACTAACCTCATATCAGGCCTTATGTAACCTTCGTAAGCAAATGCAACCCTCCTCTGCCTGTCGTTGTTGTACGAAATCCGGCTAAGATATGATGTCCCTTTGTCACCACCATACGGATCTTCCAAATAGGAGTAAAATATTTTATTGTCATGGGTATCATTCATCAAGTCCAAACTCCACCTCACAGCATAGTTCTTTCCAGTATTCGATGCCAATTCGGATTCGTTGTTGTAACCAAACCTATATTGCGTGCCATCTTTAGTGGTAACCAGCCAGAACAATCCGTATGTATTATTGCCGCTTGACGAATTCTGGATTTTGATGAATGACTCGATTTTAGTATGGTACAAACCATCATTGCTGTCATAAATCAGGTCATGGAAATTGCCATTGAGAATTAGTTTAAACTCGTCGTTAGGCGTGCTATCCACTGTGCCGTTAACATCCCTATAGATATAGCTTTGCGTCAACTGCCAGCCGCTGCCGAGTATTCCTGGCCTTTGTTTGGCATTCTGGTTGTTGTATGAAATGGAAAGAAAAGGCTGTAAATTGTTTGTTCCCTTGGGAACTTCTATAGTATAAGTGTATGTTGCTGCGCCAGGAAACAAGTTGGTGCTATAGCTTCCATATAGTTTTACTTTGGGATGTTCAGGGATATTGGCTTCGTGGAGGTATGGTTTGTATGTGTTGTCAGCAATAGCTGGAGAAACCAGAATTAGAAAGCTAATCAAAAACAAAACAAAATTCAGTTTTGGTTTCATTGTATCTGAAATGCATCTCACCATCACGACATCTTGCTGTTTGTAATGAAGTTCTGCACATCAGTTGTGACATTAGCCTTAGTAGTCCTGTTTATCATTTCTAAAACATTCAACGCATTCCCCACGCTCGGGACATTCGCAGGAGTCTGGCTGTCCGTGATGTAGTTGAAAGCCCATATCTGGCCTCCAAATCTCGTTGCTTTGTCGAACCTGCCTAAATATTGGGAGGTGTTGGTTAGCCTGACATAAATCTGCTGGTCTGTATAGATAGGAACACTACTACCAAGAGCATTTCTTATGCCGTCAGTAATCGCATCCCTCCCATCATTCTCGTTTATAGATGAGCCACCCCCTCCTCCACTGGTGGTAAAGACTGGAGTCATTGTTATTGTAAATGACGTAGCATTATAGATTCTCGGCTCCCCCACGCCCACATTCGAGGAATTATAGACATAAAAATCATCAAACTCGCAGTTGCCTCCTGTGTTGTCCTGGCCGAAATATGTTGTTCCGCTGGCCGCCGTGGTGTTAGAAAAGCTCTGATTCCATCCCAGATGCTCGTCTATGCTGTTACGCCAGGCCTTTCCATAAAGCTTCTCTTTCAACTCTATTTTCATCATAAACTGGACATCAGTTACTACTGAAGCAGGCTCTAGAAACACTGCAGCACCTTGGTTATAGTCATCTACTGCAAAGAATGAACTGTCAGCACCCGTCCCGAATGTCCTCAGTGCTGGAGAAACCTGCCCGTTCTGGAATATATCCACCCTGCACCTGTCTCCAAGCGTCCTTAGTATTATCTTTCCATAGGCTCCAATCGTCCCGTTGCTTCTTGCAAGGACTGTGGGTATGTTTCTCGAAGCCAAAGAACCGCCAGAAGTAAGTTTAACAACCTTGTCAGCAAATGTCACGCTTCCTGCAGTGGTAAGCCCTCCCCTGTTTCCTGCATCATAAGTCTCGTTTGTTATGTACCAAGTAACATTTCCGAATGCCGTAATAGCAGAATCATTGAACCATACATGCACTGGATTTGTGTTCATGTCGGAAGTCGCCCTGAAATTAATCTGCGTCCTGTTGCCTGACGTGGTGTTGCATCCGCTCAATTCAAGAGTCCCTATCCCGAATTTAAGAGCTGTATCGTTGTTGTTATTAGTAAGCCTGATATCCTCGCAAGTGTTTCTTATGTCAACAGAAGCATCGAATCCAGAAGCCCTTGCCAGCTCAACCCATATAGTCGCATTTTCCACCGAAGCGCTTGTCGAAATTCCTATCACCTTGTTGTAATTCTCAAATGTCACAGCCCAATCGGATTTCTTGTACGTCTGATTCAAAACTTTTACCGCAGGAATGACATCCCTCCTGTTCAGTCCCAGCTGCCTCTTGAAGTATGTTATGTATTGCATCTCGATGTTTTCGTTTGGCTTGAGCCTTAGTTTTGCCTTCCCGTCCTTTATCTGGGTTATGTTCACCCATCCAGAATCTACAAATTCCTTGTAGGTAGAAGGATTCCCGTCCACCTGAACCAGTTGCTTCTCATCCCACGTTATCGTTCCGTTGGCGAATGTCTGAGTATGTGTAATTGTATTTTCAACAACAGTCTTGTTTTGCACAACTACTTCCTTCAGGGTTGTGTTTTTAACTAAGATGTCAAATCCGTTGCTTTGTTGAGCCATGCCTTCAAGCAACTCCTCCCATTCGAACTCAAACTCCTGTTCCGCCGGCATCGGGTTTTTAAGAGTAAACCTTATCGACGAGCCTATCCTGTCGCTCATCGGCTGCTCCCTTCTGACCTCCAACAGTTCAACAAAGATGCTGTCAGCGGTGTATGCAGACTGTGAAAAGACCAAAGATGACAAGGAAACTACAATAACTGCGGTCAAAAGGAAAAAACCGGTGAAAAATGCCAGAGGAAAACGATTTCTAAAATTCGATAGAGCATTCAATATTTTCACTTCTTACCATTCACTCCTCTTCAACCGGTATCACAATCACAGCCTTGCCTATCTGGTCCTTAGGGAAGATGATGTGCGCACCTGTTCCGAACCTGGTTACCTTGCCCTGGAATATCTGCCTCGCCTTAACCTCCGAGACAACCTTTACTTTAAAGGCTCCTTTCTTCCCCATTTAATAATATATATTAGATATAAATTAAATATATATGCTTTTCGGTTGCATTCCCCTAACTGTGAATTAATCCTGTAATGCGCAGGACACAGCTCTAGAATTTCAGTAGCTCAGGATTGTTCTTCCACCAATCAACAGTAAGATTCAAGCCTTCCTTCAACGGAGTCTTAGGCTTCCAGCCAAGTTCCTTCATAGCTTTCGAACAATCACCATAAGACCTTGAAATATCCTGACTCCTCACAGACTCCCAGCTAGGCTTGACATCAGAACCGCAAGCTTCAATAATCTCATCACACAAATCCCCAATCCTCGCCTCCTTCCCAGAGCAAAGATGGTACACCTCCCCTTTCCTCCCCTTCTCAACAATAGCCATGTAACCCTTCACTATGTCCATCACATACGAGTAATCCCTTGTAGGATTTGGATTCCCCAGCTTAGGCGATTGCCCCTTCAAAACCTGCGATATGACTTTTGGTATGAAAAAATCTCCCCTTTGCCCAGGACCATACTTGTTGAACGCACGGGAGATTACAACATCAAAATCTTGGCTAATTATCGGCTTTAGAACAAGCTCGGCAGCAAACTTGGATGAAGAATAAATGTCTACGGGATTTGGAACAGTGTCTTCCTTTAACGGTAATTTATTCTCCGGCTGGTTTCCGTATATGTGGCAAGTGCTTATGTGCAGCATCCTTTTGACATTGCTTTTCATCGCAGCCCATGCAACATTGAAAGTGCCAACAACATTCGTCTGTATGGTGCTTGCAGGAATCTCCCGCGCCTCTACAACAGGAACCACGGCAGCAGAATGGAAAACATAATCAACACCTTCCATCGCCTTTAACAAACTTGTCATATCCGTTATGTCGCCGAGAGCTATATTCACATCATTCTTGATTTCATTCAGATTGAAAAGCAGCCCGCCTCTTTTGACGAATGCTTTGACATCCGCCCCTTCTTCCAGAAGCGCCTTGCATAAATTCGATCCAGTAAATCCGTTAGCTCCAGTAACCAGTACATTCTTTCCTTCCCAGAACCCCATCGCACCACTTAAATTGTTTTAACCTTATCATTTATAAGTTCTACTAATGTGTCCTTGAAATCCCTGTCAGGCTTCCAGCCCAATTCTTCCACAGCCTTAGAATTATCGCCAATTAAGACCGGCACATCGTTTTTCCTAAGTCTTTTTTGATCAATTTCGATTTTTACTTGATTCAGTTTGAACTCTTCTATCAACTGGTTGATAAGGTCCACAATCTTGTAACCCCTGCCGCCACACAAATTATATACCTCGCCATTCCTGCCATTCTCCGCAGCCAAAATATACCCATTGACAATATCTCTTACATCATTGAAATCCCGCACAACACCCATGTTACCAAAAAACAAAGTGCCTGTCAACCCTTGTATTGCATCAGAAATCTGATTGACAATCTGCATGCCGATGACATCATCGTGGCACCTTGGACCTTCATGATGGAAGGCTCTGGTAACCACGACAGGCATGCCATACGCATTCGAATAATGCCTACAAAGACAGTCTGCAGAAGCTTTTGATATGCCGTACATTTCAATCGGTCTGAGTTCTTGTGTCTCCTTGATCGGAACCTCGTCAGGCTTCACATTGCCATAGACATTTGCCGAGCTTGCAAAATGAATTTTTCCCAAATCGTCCTCGTACCTTCTCATTGCTTCAAAAACATTCAGCGTCCCTGTGAAATTCAATGAAAATGTCTTGAAAGGCTCTTCGTAGCTTCTTTTGGCAAGGGCCTGCGCAGCCAGGTGGAATACTACATCAGGCTCGCTTTCTTTAAGCACAGAAAAGACAGAATTGGAGTCCAATATGTCACCATTCAATAATGTTATTTTCTTTTTTATGTGCGCAATCTTCTCTAACGACGAGTCCTTTCTCTTCAACCCAAAAATTTCAATATCTCCATTCCTTTCTAGCAGTTTTTCTGCCAGCCATGAACCCGCAAAACCGTTGATACCTGTGATAAGAATTCTTCTATCTTTCCAGTAATCAGAAGTCATAACATAAACTTGATTGCTATAAATGTTTAAGTTTTTATCGGTCATTATAACTTTATGTCAAAGGATGATGCCGCCAAAAAGATTGGAGCGATAGTAAAAGACTATTTTGAAGCGCAAAAGCGTGAGTTTGTTCCGGGCGAGACAAAGATTCCTCTTCAATGGCCCAGTTACGGATTCGAAGAAGTGAATGAAGCCATAGAATCAATGCTGTCAACTTGGGTGACGATGGGAAAGAAGGTCAAAACCTTCGAAAATATTTTTGCCAATTATATGGGCAGCAAATATGCAGCGATGGTAAATTCCGGTTCTTCTGCGAATCTTGTTGCGTTAACGGCATTGACAAACAAGTCATTGAAGCGAAGGATAAATAGCGGCGACGAGGTAATCACGCCTGCAGTCACATGGGCTACAACCGTATACCCGATAACAAATGTCGGAGCCAAGCCGGTTTTTGTCGATGTAGGCCTTGATTATAACATAGATGTGGATAAAATAGAAGCTGCAATCACCGAGAAAACTAAAGCAATCATGCCTGTGCATCTACTTGGAAATCCGTGTGACATAGAAAGAATCATGGAAATTGCAGACGATCACAATCTTTTTGTAATAGAAGATAATTGCGAATCTTACGGAGCCGAGGTTGGCGGAAAGAAAGTCGGAACTTTTGGGGACATAGGCACTGCAAGTTTCTTCATCTCACATCACATCACAACAATCGAAGGTGGTATGGTCTACACTAACGATGAAGCATTGTTTGAACTGATAAAACAAATTCGAGTTTTCGGATGGATAAGAGATTTGAAAGATAAGGAAACTATAGCTCGAAAGTACAGTAACATAGATCCGAGATTTCTTTTCATAAACATGGGCTACAATCTACGCCCTACAGAAATGCAAGGTGCGTTTGGAATGCATCAAATGAAAAAGCTTGAAGGTTTTATAAAAATAAGAAAGGAGAATGCAGACTATTGGAATAAGCGGTTTGAACAATTTTCAGACTACTTCATAATTCCGAAAGAGCGATCTGGAACAAGGCATGTGTGGTTTTGTTATCCTTTAATAGTCAAGCCTAATGCCCCATTCACAAGGAAGGAGATAACTGACTTTTTGGAATCGAAAAAAATTGAGACAAGACCCATAATGTCTGGAAATATGGTTGAGCAGCCAGTTGCAGAAATGCTAGATTACAGAATTTCTGGAGAATTGGACAATTCACGTCTTATCATGTCAAGCGCATTTTTCTTTGGCAACCATCAATTCATAGGCAATGCAGAGCGCGAGTTCATAGCTGATTCTATAGAGGAATTTGTAAAATCAAAAGGTTAGAAAATGAATTTCGCTGGAAAAACAGCCATAGTAACTGGCGGCGCAGGATTTTTGGGTTCTCATTTAGTAGATCGATTGTTGGAATTAGGTGTTAATGTTACTGCCGTAGACATAAATTCAACTAAACTATCATACGTAAAGAATAAAATCCAAATAGTTGGTATCGATATCTCAGACGAGAGGAGCTTTCGAAATCTTGAACCTGCAGATTTCATTTTTCATCTTGCTGCTTATGCAGTCCCAAACTTGTGCGACAAAAATCCCGACTTAGCGTTTAAGTACAATGTCTCAGGAACTTTCAACATACTTAAATTCGCTCTTGATACTTCTGTAAAAAAATTACTCTTCCCTTCTTCAGCATTGTTATACGGAAAGTATCCAAAATATCTTCCTATTGATGAAAGGCATCCGATAGAAATCAATTCAGTATATAATGCAACTAAAAAATTCGGCGAGGACTTATGTAACTATTTCATCGAGAACCACAAATTACCTGCCGTCTACTTCAGATTGTTCAATTCCTTTGGTCCTAGGCAAGATCTAGATTATTTCATCCCTACAGTTATTGACCAAGCACTAAAACAAAAGAGGGTTGAGATATGGAATGAAACGCCAACAAGAGATTTCACTTTCGTTTCAGATACAGTAGAAGCCTTCATCAAAGCTGCGTCATCAAACTATGTAGGCGGACCTATAAACATCGGTTCTGGAAGAGAGGTAGCAGTCGGAGAAATTGCTAGACTTATAGCTGGCAGATTAGGTGCAGAATTGCATGTGTTGAATAAACCAGTTTCAGGCTCAATGCGTCTGGCATGTAACAATTCTTTAGCAAAAGAGTTAATTGGTTGGGAGCCTACTGTGAAATTCGAAGATGGATTGAACATTTCAGTAGACTGGTTCCAAAAAAATAACGATTCGTAACTATATGGAATTAAGTTCCAGCACCCCTTTTTAAATCCTTTTCTCAAATAATGGAAATATGATTTCGATAGTTTTGCCCACATACAATGAAAGAGAGAATATACTGAAGCTCATAGAGAAAATTGAAAGCGTAGTGAAGATAAAGAAATTAAGTGCCGAAATTCTAGTGATAGATGATAGTTCGCCCGATGGTACTGCCGATGCTGTCAGAGCGATAAACAAGAAATTCGGCAACATACGCGTACTTATCAGGAAGAAAAAATTAGGAATAGGTTCTGCCCATATGTTTGGCTACAAAAACTCTAAAGGTGATATAGTCATTGCAATGGACACAGATTTATCGCATAATCCTGAATCAATTCCAGACATGTTAAAAAAGCTGGCCGAAGGCTACGACATAGTGGTCGGTTCGCGCCACATCAAAGGTTCTTACTATGAGAGGAAGAAACTTGAAACCAAAAAGAAATATTTTATCAGCAAATACGGAAACAATTTAATCACATTCATTTCAGGCGTTCCAATACACGACTTCACTAACGGATACAGGGCTATAAGGAAGAAAGTTATAGATGACTTAGAAACGGAATCCAACAGCAATTCATTTCTTGCAGAATTCTTAATCAAGGCGCACAAGAAAGGCTTTAGAGTGACAGAAATTCCAGTGAGTTTCATAGACAGAAAAGCAGGAAAATCTAAAACAAGAGTTGGACTGGAAGCCTTTAGAGTATTTTTGGACGTGCTAAAATACAGCAGATAGATAATATGAAAAATCAATTGGCAGCAATCTTAATTGGAACAGTCTTCGCACTTCTTATTGTAGAATTGATGTTGCGCGCATTTGGTTTAGTTCAATTGACAGATGAATACCTTCCTCAAGACAATTATCTAAAGTTTAAACTCAAGCCCGGAATAGATAAGGTTCTTTACTCTGCAGATAAAACTCCTTTCGAGATGAAGACTAATTCTCTGGGTTTTCAAGATATCGGATTTAGGGACGAAGGCCTTGATGGAATTCCTTATGCTGTAGTAGTTGGCGATTCTTTTACGTTTGGGTTGGGCGTAGATGCCAATGAAACTTGGGTCAAGTTGCTTCAAACTAAAACCAACCACCATTTTACAAACATGGGTGTTGTCAGTTATTCCACTGTTGCAGAGGAAAGAACATTAGAGAAATACGGCATAAAACTTAAACCAAAACTAGTGATTGTAGGATTTGCGATAAATGACTATAGTGATAGCTACGATTTCTTCAACAATGTCTCAGTGACAAAAAACTTCTTGGATAGTCTTAGGGAAAAGATTGCGATATATAAGTTTTTGTGGCAAAGATTGGGAGAGCTAAAGCATGATACTGAAATAATCAAATACAAGGATGAAAGTTTAGACTTCATATTTTGGCCGCAGCCAGCAATGGATGACGTAAGCTCAAGATACGAAAAGGTAAATGTTGGAGAGAAATTTGCTCAAGAATCTTTTCTGAGGATTAAAAAATTAGCCGATGATAACAATGCGACTTTGATTGTTGTCCTATTGCCAGCCAAAGAACAGGTTTATTGGAATATTGTAAGCAAGTTGGTTAGAAACCCACAGGACTACGAATTCGATTTTCCAACAGACTCAATGAATAAATTCTGCACACTTAACAAGCTCAATTGCCTCGACTTGGCTCCGAAATTCAGGGAAAAGGCAAAAATGGGGGGGCAATTGTTTTTCAGAATAGATTCCCACTACAATAAATTAGGAAATGAATTGGTTGCAAATGAGATCTATAATTATTTGCGTCAAATAGGCGCTATATAGTCGTCTAGTGTATTCGAATAAAGGTCGATATATTTCTTTGCTACTGTTTCAATCGAAAAATTCTTTTCAACAAACTTGACTGCATTTTTGCCTACATTCTTTCCAATCCTTTCGTCATCCAGTAGAGCTATGATGCCATCAGCAATGCTTTTTTCATCTGCAACTTTCGATAAAACTGCAATATCTTTTGGAGGCACGTTGATTTCTCCAGGCAGGCATTCTATCTCAGTCATGACATTTGGAGTTCCTGATGCCAGAGACTCAAGGGCTGTTATGCTGCCAGGATGACTAAATACAAATGAGTCTACGATGATATCTGCAGCCTTGTAATACTTCGGCATCGCTTTTTGAGGTATCCATCCCACAAATTCAATTTTATCATTCAAATCCAGCTTGTCTGCCAATCCAACAAGATATTTTTGCATCCTACCAGTACCACCAATAACCAATTTACAATCCGAATGTTCGTTAGAAACTATTTCCATTGCTCTTATGATATGCGACATTCCCAACGCATTTGTGAAATACATAGGCTTTGCAGCTAGAATAATTTTGTCGGCTTTTGGTAACTTCCTTCTCACAGAACTGCCGTCTACTTTGGGATTGAATACATTTGTGTCGACCGCGCCAGGTATGATTGCTGACTTTCTTTTATTCACACCCCATTTTAGAAAATACTTTTCAAGTACATACCTTCCCCATGAAACTAGTGCGTCATATTTTATCTTCGGCAACAAAAATTTGTGCACTTCAAATAAAAATCTCGAATACGGGCTGACATTTGAAACACCTTCAATGGTCACAATATGGGGCAATTTATTGTTCTTGGCGAATTCTCCTGCATACGGCGCTGGAAACAAATGTTCCGAATGGACAAGGTCAAAACCTTCTGTTTTATGTGCATTTTCTAATACTGGAGCAACTTTCATCATAAATTCGAAGAAATCAGCAAAAATCGGCAGTTTGAAATCCACTCGATAAATTGACAAGTTATCATATTTTTCCATCATCTTTGCGCTACCGTTTCTCCTCGAAGTTATGACAACTACCTCCAAATCATTTTTCAGTAGCTCATTGACAAAGTTGCTGCTGTAAGAAGAGGCTGCGGTTTCTGCAGGCGGAAATGCATGGGTAAGAAAACAGATCTTCATTTCATCACATTTATAAAATGAGGTTTATTATAACTATTACTATCTCACCCATAACTTTAAAAAATAAAGCCAATGTTGGTTTATTATGTTCGTATCTGTGATAATCCCTGCGTACAATGATGAGGAATATGTCGGCAAGTTGCTTGACAGCCTAACAAGACAGACTGTGAAGAATTTCGAGACAATTGTAATAGATGATGAATCAACAGACAATACAGTTCCAATAGTCAAAAAATACGAGAAAAAGTTGAAATTGAAGCTATTGAAATCAGGCAAGCATAACCAATCTTATTCCAGAAATCTCGGCATAAAAAATGCAAAGGGTGATATATTAGCCAATTTGGATTCAGACTGTTCTGTAAATGAAAAATTTGTGGAAGGCATTCTAGAGGCTTTTGAAAACAATAGAATTGAGGGACTGAAGGTCGGCGAAAGATTCTCAATGGACTTCCTTCTTGAAAGGGTAGATTATCTTAGAACAATGTCAAAATTCAACGGATATACGCAAACTGTCAGAGTTTTCAAGAAAGGCTATTCATATGATGATGATCTGGTGTGCTTCGGTGACGATTTTGTAATTCATAAGAAAATAAAGGGGAAAATAGGATTTACAAAAAAAGCAATGATTTTCGGCCACAGGTTCCATTCTTGGTCAGACATAGTGAAATCATGGAAAAGATACCCTAGCGGTTTCGTATACTATAAAAAATATGACAATATTTTGAAAGGTTTTATTCCGCTATTCTTTCCATTTATTTCGCCGTTTGTAGCTATTCATAGGCTGATAAAGTTTAAAGATCCGGCTGCACTGCTGATACCAATTTACGACACAGTGAGAAGCGCTGCATACTTGTATGGAATGATGGTAAATCCGATGCAAATTTTCCGAGGCATGAAATAACTATCTCGTATAAACTTTTTCTATTTTTCCAGCAATGATATCCCAATCAAATTTTTTAGCAGACCGTTTGGCATTTTTCCCCAGTTTTTTTTGTAGGCCGCTATTTATCAAGAGCTTGTATAGAAATTCAGAAACTTTCTTGTAATCTCCAAAATTAACAATGTAACCATCTTTGCCGTTCTTGACAATTTCATGCATGGTCTCTATGTCATTAACAACCACTGGCAACCCAGCTGCCATCGCTTCAACAACACTCGTTCCAAATCCCTCATATTCTGATGATAGAAGAAATGCATTAGATCTCGAAAAATATTTATAGTGATATTTCACACCACTTACGAAACGCACGTTATCCAGTAGATCCATTTTTTTGGCTAACTTAAGCAATTTATTTTTCTCTCCCCAATCTTCTCCTATCAATAGGAGCTTCACGTCATTTACTTTCAACTTTAATTGAGCCATGACATGTAGCATTCTATCCAATCTTTTATTCTCCGCGAATCTCCCGACATACAAAAGTCTATTTTTGGATCTACTGAGAGGCAAATGGCTGAATTTCCCCCAATTTACTCCAGGATGAATAATTCCCATTTTTCTTCTATCGCATATCTTCGAAAACAGTTTGTAATCTTTGACGCTCGTCGCAATGATGAAGTCAGCGCTTTTCAATGCATTTTTGACCAAAATCTTGAAATAAATATTTTTCAGAAGTTTCATATGTGGAGTATGAAATATTCCTCCGTGAGTGCTGACAACTATTCTAACATTTTTCATCCCTTTTAGTACCGGTATTATATCTGTAAAATATCCTATAGAATGAATGTGCAATACATCATAGTCCAAATCCGATAATAGTTTGAAAGCTTCAGTTGAAAAATTGTACCTGGCAACCAGTTTGAACGGCACACGATAGACATCGATGCCGTCAATTTTCTCGAATTTCTTGAGCTGTTTTCCATCCCTCAGTTTGCCGCTAGTCACAACCGACACTTTATAGCCTCTTTCCACCTGTCTTCTGGACAACTCGTTGACATAGGTTTCTATCCCGCCAATCGCAGGATAAAAATTGGGAGTTAAGTGTACAATGCGCATAAGTTTCCACAAACCTTTATCGTTTTTAATTTTAAATTAATACTACTAATGACTATGAACGGCGCAAGCATAATAGTATCAACCTACAACAGGGCAAATCTTTTGAAGCAAGTATTGAACGCCCTGCTGAGGCAGCAGACTAAGTACAAATATGAAATTATTGTAGTAAACGACAATTCTAAGGACAATACCAAGGAAGTCCTCAAGCAATATTCCAACAATAAGAGAATAAAAGTAATCAATCTCAAGAGGACAGTAGGGCCAGCAGTTACGCGAAATGTGGGATTCAAGGCCACCAAATACCCAGTAGCGATAGTCATGGATGATGACTGCATAGCTGGAGACAGATGGCTGGATTATATGATGAAACCATTTTCTGACAAGGGTGTTGGCGTTAGCTCACATTACTATGTAAAAGCAGAAGGCGAATATTTTTACGGAGGCACCAGCACTGCATATTTGCTTAAGGCAGTCAAGAAGGCTGGATATTTCGATTACAGATTTACCGCATTGCCAATCACATTTACTTTCAGGGAGGACACAGATCTAGTTTTGAGCATCAGAGAACTTGGGTACAAGGTTGTTTATGCAAGTGGTGCAAATTTCACACACCTCCACAAATTGCCAACTAGGTTAATAGACAAAATACGATATTTGTTAACACGCATTTGGATACACCAAGCAGATGTTCTGCTGTACAAAAAACATCCGGAAAAATCCAAACTTCTTCTAGGAGTCAAGGCCGGATTTCTTATATCTCCCCTTTCAGATTACAAGAAAGCCACAGGTCTATGGGACGGCAACTCACTATCAGTATCAAGTCCGCAGGGCGTAGCATTCATACGCGGAGGCAGTATTTTATCTAATTTTATGGTAATGGGCGTTGGCGTAGCTTATTCGCTTTTGATGAAACTTGTCAGGCTTTATGGTAGCATTCGATACGGGAAATTACTGTTATGAAATACTGTTCCAGCGCATTTTATTTATAAGTCTTCCAAAGGATACTGATGAAAATAGGAATAGCCTGCAGTCCAGGCGGTCATTTGACAGAAGCCTTGCAAATGTTGCCTATTTTGAAAAAACATCGAATTTTCTTTTATACTATAGACATGGAGCACACTAGAAAGAGCCTGAAAAGTTACAAGAGGTATCTTATAAAAAATCCTGTGAGAAACCCGTTAAAGTACATTTCTGTAATATTTTCATCAATTTCAGCCTTGATCAAGGAAAAGCCGAAGGTCATCATCTCATTTGGAGCAGGGCCGACAATACCAATATCACTATTAGGTAAACTTCTGTTCGGGTGCAAGCTGATTTATATCGAATGTTCGGCGCAAGTCTACGAGCCATCCGCTACCGGAAAGATAATCTATCCATTCGCCGATTTGTTTTTTGTTCAATGGAAATATCTAGCTGGGAAATTTGGTGACAAGGCTATATATGGAGGGTTGCTGATATGATCTTAGTTGCTACTGGCACACACCCACAACAATTCAACAGATTGATTACTGAAGTTGATAGTCTAGCAGAGAGAAAAATTATAAAGGAGAAAGTTATCATGCAGATTGGATATTCAACTTATGTGCCCAGCCATGCAGAGTGGTTTAAGTTTATTGACTATTGGAAGATGTTGAAGCTTATCAAAAACGCATCTACAGTAATCACGCATGGCGGCATAGGTTCTGTTTTACTTTCGGTCCGTCTAAATAAGAGAACAATAGTAGTGCCACGTATGAAGAAATTCAAAGAGCACACAAATGATCATCAGCTTGAGATAGCCAAAGAGCTTGCTGGCCAAAGAAAAATAATCCCAGTCTATGACATATCAAAATTGGCTGATGCATTGCAAGAAATCAAATCATTCAAATCTGCTAAATCCGATCGGACACACAAAATATTGGATATAGTCAATAAGTTCTTGGAGCAATTATAAGTTGGTGCGAATGAGAATTCTACAACTCGGTAAATATTACTATCCACATGTTGGTGGAATCGAAAACCATCTTCACCAATTGACAACCGAGCTAGTGAAATTAGGCAATAAAGTTACTGCCATTGTAAGCAACGATAAACCTAAATTTTCCCATGAAAATGTTTCTGGCGTTGAAGTGATAAGATATCCCTTATTTGCCACTTTATTAAATGCGCCAATTTCTCTGTTCAAGCCCATCGATTACCGACCGTTTGATATTGTGCATGTCCACCTCCCGAATCCCATAGCATCCATCCATGCGCTGATGAATTATAAGAAAAACCTTGTAGTAACATATCACAGCGACATAATTAAAAAGGGAATTATCTCTGAAATTCTTAATTTTTTCTATACTAGATTAATTTTGTTTCCATTGTTGGACCGGGCGAAGTATGTTATAGCAACAAGCCCCAATTACGTTTCCGGCTCTAAAATATTGCAAAAATATAAGAAGAAAATAACTGTAGTTCCTTACAGCATAGACCCGAAATTATTTCAACTGGATGGAAATGGCAAGAAGCTTCTCACGAAACTTAAAAAACAATTTTCCAATAAAAAAATTCTCTTGTTTGTTGGAAGGTTGATACCATATAAGGGCCTTGAATATCTAATAAAAGCGATGCCAGAAGTTGTGAAGAAACACGATGATGTAGAATTATTGATTATCGGCGACGGTATTTTGAAGCCTGAGTTGCAAGCTCTGGCGAAAGAATTAGATATGAATGATCATGTCCGCCTTTTGCCAGGGATGCCTAACCAAAAATTATCACCTTATTACAATCTTGCAAATATTTTCGTTTTGCCTTCTACTTACAAGGCTGAGGCCTTCGGTATAGTTCAACTTGAAGCAATGGCATGCGGCAAGCCTGTGATATCAACTAATATCTTTGGTAGTGGTACAAGTTACGCAAATAAAAACAATGAAACTGGCATTGTTATAAAACCATGCAATTATCCAGAATTATCAGATGCTATAATCAAGTTGCTTAATGACGCTTCCTTGCGACGGAAGTTTGGGAAAAGCGGTAAGCGGCGTGTTCTAAAACTCTTTTCCAAAAAAATAACAATTAAAGCGATTTTGAATATTTATAATTCTATTTTAGAGCATCCGAAGGAGTCTTAAACTTCGTGCATACAAAATCTCGTGTCGCACATACATAATTGCAAATATCAGTCTTTTCTTGCGGCTGGTAGTTTTTATTTTCCACTAGTGAAAATCTTGCAAAATCTTTTACTAATGTAAAGTTTTGGTTTTCATTCAAGTATTTTGTAAATTCCAGTTGCTTCTGCGTGAAGCTTATACTTTGCTTATCTACCACTATGTACTTTACACCAAACTGCTGTATCAATTCATTAGAACTTTCATTCAAAAATTCAATTACGCAAGGTCTCAAGATCTGGCGATTGAAATTATCATTTTTAGCAATCTCGAAAATAAACGGCGATTCAGTCCCCAAGCCAGTATCAATTAGTACATTTCCACTTTCGCCGCTGTTAATGTAGCCTGCAATGTTTTCTACATCAGGAAAGCCGTAGATTAAATTACTTAATGCTGATACAGACTGTAGCGCCGCCAATAAAACAATAACTGCCATCAATATAGCCGCATTGGTATGCTTTTTAGAAATCTTAACTAAAACATAAGAGGCTGGAAGAACGAGTGCCGGAAGGAAATTCAAACTATATCTCGAATCCTTGTTGTGCACTACTGTCATTATCAAATAAATTACTAAAATCCATGTTGCAAAAAATCCCCAATCCTTTTCTTTATTTACAAAATAGACTAATGACGCCACTAGTACTACTATACCCACCGGCAAAAAGAACTGGTCTTTTATCAAAGTCGACAAATAAAATGTCCAGCCTTCCATCTGTAACCATGTTGGGTCATTGGGATCCGCTTCTAAATTTGCAGTCAATGGCAGCCACAACAAATTAGTTTTCCATAGAATCAGATAGTAAGGTGCCAGCAAAATCGCAGCTACTGCAATCGAAAGCAAAACATGTTTAATCAACTTCCTTTCAAAAAGGAATGAATATGCGAGCACAACTGGGAAAATTGTAATAGCCTGCCACTTTGTAAGAGTCGTCGCGACAATCAAGATTGACAATATTAAGAAATTTTTAATTTCAGGCTTCCCTCTTCTAATTTTATAGAGCCACA
>CAYITO010000012.1:10247-19462 GCA_964366355.1 uncultured archaeon | reverse complement strand
TGGTTTTCCATCAAGAAATCAAGCAAGTCATCCATTGTCTGCAATCCATACTTAGGCGCATATTCCTGCAACAATTTCTTCAGTTTATCGTAGGTTATTACTGAAATTACCATCTGTGTAGTTTTGTTTGTGGCTTCAACATCTGCCGCCATATGGTTCACAACTCTATAATTAAATAATGTAAATAAGTAGTTATCGATAAGCAACGCCGGCAAGTGAGAAATATGAAATCTATGATAAAAGTCAAGAATCTAACAAAGGTGTTTGAAAATTTAACTGCTGTAGACGACATAAGTTTTGAAATTGGTCGCGGCGAAGTTTTCGGACTTTTGGGTCCTAATGGGGCCGGTAAAACAACCACATTGTTCATGCTTGCCACATTGTTAAAACCAACTTCAGGCACGGCTTTGGTTAATGGTTATGACACGATTAAACAGCCTCATTTAGTAAGGAAATCCATCGGTGTTGTCTTCCAAGATCCTTCGTCTGATGATAAATTAACCGGTTATGAAAATCTATGGTTGCATGCCATGATGTATGATGTGCCAAAGGAAGTAAGGGAAGAAAGGATTGCAGAGGTCTTGAAACTGGTTGATTTGACTGATAGGAAAGACGATCGGGTGAAAAAATATTCCGGCGGTATGAGGAGGCGATTGGAAATAGCAAGGGGGCTTCTGCACAAGCCTAAGATTTTGTTTTTAGACGAGCCTACACTGGGATTGGATCCACAGTCCAGAGAAAAAATTTGGGAATATATTGAAAAGATTGTTAGGGAGAAAAAGATTACGATAATTCTCACCACACATTATATGGAAGAGGCTGACAAGCTATGCGATAAGATCGCAATTATAGATTTTGGCAAGATTGTAGTTTTAGACAATCCAAAGAATTTGAAAAGAATCATTGGCGGCGAGATAATTAAATTCAAAATAGAAAATCCAAACATAGAAAGAGTGAGAAGGTTAAGTTTTGTAAAAGAAGTGAAGAAATTAAATGGTTATGTAATTGTTACGGTAAGCAACGCCGACAAAAATCTGCAACAAATACTGAAAGTTATCGGCAAAGTAGAATCTGTTGAATTGCATGCACCTACGCTGAATGACGTTTTCCTTCATTATACTGGCAGGGAGATCAGGGAAGAATCGCCTGAAGGCGGATGGTTCGAAAGAGTTTCTAACTTGAGGGCGAGAAGATGAGTGAACTATCTGGTATATATGCATTGTGGTATAGAGAACTCAAGATATTTTTAAGGGAAAGGTCTAGGATAGCCTCGTCTGTTTTAACACCTCTGATGTGGTTGGTCCTGTTTGGCAGCGGGTTGGCATCAGCAGTATCGTTTTCTGGCGTCAATTATCAAATATTCATCTTCCCAGGCATACTCAGCATGTCTGTCATCTTCGGCTCCATATTTTTTGGAACATATGTAATTTGGGATAAAAGGATAGATTTTCTGAAAGAAGTCATGGTGGCCCCTATTAGCAGAACTGCCATATTTTTAGGCAAGGCTTTGGGAGGGACTACAGATGTTCTTCTTCAAGTCAGCATCCTGATTATTTTAGGCAACTTCTTCGGCATCCAGTATACTGGGTGGTCGATAATCTTGTCTTTTCTTTTTTTGTTTGTTTTGGCTATAGGGTTGGTAAGCATAGGGTTGACGATAGGCTCTGTCATGGAGTCGCCTGAAGGATTTGGATTTGTTGTTAGCCTGGTGATCTTGCCATTGTTTTTCCTGTCGGGCGCATTGTACCCTTTGGATAATTTGCCGGAATGGTTGGCTGTATTTAACAGAATTGACCCAGTGACATATGCTGTGGATGGGTTGAGGGGAATTCTTCTTGGGGCGAACCAATTTGACATAATATTTGATTTTAGTGTTTTGGTAGCATTTTCTGTTGCTATGATTGGCGTTGGGACTTTTGCTTTCCAAAGGATGAAAATCTAGATTACGATAAAAACTTCATTGTTTTTTATTTTTATCTGATAAGACGGCTCGTCTTCTATGTCTTCTCCAGTGAATGGCTTTTCGATATTTTTACCCGTCTTCAAGTCGAATTGTGCATTGTGGCATGGGCAGATGACAATATTTTTTTGCAACATTCCATCTGACAATGAGCATTCTTCATGCGTGCATACATCTCCTATTGCATACAACTTCCCATCGATATTAGCTATCAAAATTCCCTTGTTTTTAATTTCAATTTTTTTCATTGTGCCCACAGAAAAATCCGAAATTTTCCCTATGTTTATTTCAGGCATCCACATCCTTAGAATTATGTGTATTTTTGAAGCATATTAAAAGCTTTCAGACCCTCGTCTTTTGTAAGAACTATCAAAGTATCGGAATAGCATGAAATAAATTCACGGATGTTTATTCCATTGTTTGCCAACAACTGAGTTATGAACGCGACAAATCCAGGAATGGTTTCCACCTCCTGAGAACTTTTTATAATCAGTGCCACAAGGTTTTTTGTGATGTCAACGCTATCACTTTCCCTTACGTCCAGTTCGGTTTGATCCACGATATAAACATTATGTTTGATTAAGTTGCTTGTAACCACACTCGAAGCTATGTACTGCGTATTCAATGTTTTGGTTGTTATGACTACAGCCACCTTATCACGCAACTCTATCCTGGAATTTCTCAACAGTTTTATTATCTTTTCCTCGCTGACTAATTTTTGCTTGGCTAATTTCCTCTTCTCTCTCAACAGGCTTGTTTTTATTGCTTCTATGCTGGCTCGAGTTCCAAGCTCCTTTTGAATATAGCGCGCCAATGCCGAGTAATTTGCGATATTTTGTATCAGTGCATTAACCAACAGCGGCCGTTTGTTTAAAACTTCTTTCACTTGTTTGGAAATTGAATTTGTTCTATTTGGAACATCTTTTGCCATATATGTAACATTTGTGGCATCAGATATTTAAACATATTATGATAAATATCGCTTCTTACAAATGGTTTAAAATGGCTGATGAATAAAATGAAGAATCAGTATCAAAAAGTTGCATCGCATGAAGCAAAGAAGGGAGAAGTCAAGAAAGTAGTATTGCTCTATTCGGGAGGCTTGGATACAAGTTGCATGCTGAAATGGCTTCAGGAAGAATATGGCGTAGAAGTCATCGCTTTAACTTTGGATTTGGGTCAGCAGGAGGATGATTTGGAGGAAATCAAGCAAAAGGCATTGAAGTTTGGGGCAGTAAAAGCGTTTGTTATTGATGCAAAAGACGAGTTTGCCAATGAATATCTTGCGCCGCTAATCAAAGCCAATGGATCGTATCAGGGCGATTATCACATCTCAACAGTAAGCAGACCATTGCTGGCAAAATGGGCTGTGAAAATTGCAGAACAGGAAGACGCGGATGCCATAGCTCACGGCTGTACTGGCAAGGGCAATGACCAGGTGAGAATAGAAGGAGCTGCCTTGACACTTAACCCTAAGATAAAAATTATAGCTCCTGTAAGAGAGTGGTCTTTTGGAAGAGATGAAGAGATAGAATATGCACAGAAACACGGGATTCCGGTGCCTGCATCATTCGACTTTCCATATAGCGTGGATGATAACATGTGTGGAATGACTTGGGAAGGCGGGGAAATAGAGGATCCGAGCAAGGTGCCTGAACTGAAGAAATTCCTTACCACATATACTCTTCCAGAAAATGCGCCAGACAAGCCGGAATATATTAAATTGGAATTTGAAGAGGGCATACCTGTGGGCTTGAATGGAGAGAAATTGAAGCTTTCTGATTTGATTATCAGGCTGAATAAAATAGCAGGAAAGCATGGCGCAGGAATAGTCCACCATATTGAAGACAGGTTGGTAGGTCTTAAGGTACGCGGTGTATATGAAATGCCAGCCGCACGTGTGATTATCGAAGCCCATAAGAATTTGGAGAAATATGTTTGCACGAGGATGGAAAATGAGATGAAAAGCGGGTTGGATATAAAATGGTCTTACCTGTGCTATGGTGCTCTTTGGAATGAGCCGCTGATGGATGATATCAATGCTTTCAATGACAAGATAAATGAAAAGGTCAAAGGTACTGTGACAATAAAACTGTTCAAAGGGAAGGTAGATGTGGTTGCTGTAGAATCGCCTTTTGCACTTTATGACAGCAAGCTTGCGACATTCATGAAGGATTACACATTCAATCAGAATGCAAGCGCAAGTTTTATAGAAATCTACACCTTGCAGATGAAACTTGCTAATCAGATAAAGAAAACGGGTTGAAAATTATTCCTGCGAAAACTTGGGACAAGGGCATATTGGAGGACAAAGTGAAAAAGGAAGTAATTGAATTCTTGTCTGGCAAAGATATTTTATTGGATCAGAAATTGGTCAAGTGGGACATACTTGCAACTATCGCCCATGAAATAATGCTGCAAAAGATAGGAATTTTGACAGAGCAGGAGTTAAAGAAAATACTCAAAGAACTTCTGGAACTTTATGAAAATGGTATTAAACTGAGACTCGATTTGGAAGATGTGCATTCGAACATAGAATCTATTCTGATTGATAAACTGGGTGATGTCGGAAAAAAAGTCCATACGGCAATATCAAGAAACGAGCAGGTGATTGTTGACTTGAAACTTTATACGAAAAATGAAATTATAGAGATATCCAAGAGAATTTTAAAATTAGCTGATTCATTAGCAAAGGTTGCTGAGAAATATAAAAATTCAGTGATGCCTGGCTATACACATCATCAGCAAGCCATGCCATATACATTCGGCTCACTTTTGATGTCTTATTTTTATTCTTTGATGGATGATTTGGAATCTTTGGTATCTGCATATCATATAATCAACAAAAATCCCCTGGGTTCGGGCGCAGGATTTGGCTTGCCAATCAGCGTCGATAAAAATATTACAGGTAAACTTTTGGGTTTTGAACCGGTGCAATATAATTCACTTTATCACATGGCTAGCAGGGGTAAGAACGAGTTTCTCGTATTGTCGGCAATTACCCAATTGATGCTTGACTTGAACAGGATTGCAGAAGATTTCATAATGTTTTCGATGAAGGAATTCGATTTTGTTGAATTGCCGGATGAGTATGCTACCGGCAGTTCTATCATGCCGAACAAAAAGAACCCTGATGTATTCGAGATAGTCAAGGGCAGAAGTTCTGCAGTTATCGGCAAATTGGTTCAGGTAATCGCAACTATGAAGAATCTGCCTTCAGGCTATCACAGGGATTTGCAGGAAACAAAGTCAGCTTTGATGGATTCAATCGATGAAACTAGGGGCTGTCTCGATATAATTATTGAAATCATTGGCAAAATGAAAGTCAATGAAAATAAGATGAAGAGTTCTTTGAATAGCAGTGCATTTGCAACACATTATGCATTGTCGATGGTCGAAAAGGGCAAACCTTACAAGGAAGCTTACAAGATTGTTGGAAAAAAGTTGAAAGCCGGGGAGATCATTCCTAAATTCCATGTCAAGCCAGATCTCGGCGATTATAATTCTATTCTCGTGGACAGAAAAGAGGCGATAAGGGAAATGGAGTCGGAATTCAAAAATGTAATTGAAAATTTGGTCGCGTTTGCCAGGAGTTATGCTAAATAATTGAAATTTAGCTTTTACCATTCAAATTGTAAGTGTTCTATTTGGAGCGTTTTGCGCCTTATATGAAACATTTGCGGCATCAGGTATTTAAATTAATATTTAATTAATAAATGATTACGTGGTAAAATGGTTGCGACAAGTACAGCCTATGCAATAAAATGGCTTGCAGTGACTCATATCGGTCAAATTTCTAGATTAATGGAATCTGAGCTCTATGAGAATGGAGGAAGCGTTCGTGATATTCCGTATGATGAAAAATTAGCTCGTTTGCAATCTGGAAGATTTTTTGGTGCTGTACAAAATAGTGAAGTTCTTGGTATAGCCTCTTTAGCGTACCATAATAGTTTTCCAGAAGTATCTTCAATTGTAGTTCTTGAAAAATACAGAAATAATGGTATAGCACATAGGCTGATTTCTACTGTTGAGAAAGAGGCGGTGCGTCGTGGTGAGCATGAGATTTATTCAGTTTCAACGGGGGAAAATTTTCTTGATTATGCACATGTTGCAGATATGTTAGATAGAGCTCCCAATGGAAAGAGAAGGCATGTTTTCAGGAAATCATTGCCCGAAGATATTTAGCTACTATGTAACCTTTCTTTCAATATATTCCTTTCAACTTCCCACACGGCTTTTCTTATTTTATCAATAGCGTCAACATTTGCCGATATGCTCCTTATCCCGTACCCAACCAACAATTTAGCCATTTCAGTATTACTTCCAGCTTCCCCGCAAATGGAGCTTTCTATTCCATATTTATTGCAGGTCTTTATCACATCATGTAACAATTTCAGTACCGCTGGATGAAATTCCGAATACAAATTGGCTATTCTTCCATTGTTCCTATCAATTTCCAATACACCCTGTGTCAAATCATTACTTCCAATTGAAGCAAAATCTATCCCCTCTTTGCATAGGTCATCGATAATCAAGGCGGCTGCCGGAGTTTCGACCATTATACCCATTTTAACTGTATCCGGCAAATTCATTTCTTTTGCAACATCTCTCGCTTTTCTGAATTCATCCGTAGAAATTACAAATGGAAGCATTATGTGCACATTTGTCAGTCCATCCTCATGCAGTTTTTTGATGGCTTCAAACTCAGCTTTCAACAATTCCGGCTCATCAAGACTTCTTCTGATGCCATGCCAGCCTAACATGGGATTATCTTCTCTCGGCTCATCTGCGCCCCCGTCAAGATTTCTAAACTCGTCGCTTCTTGCATCCAAAGTTCTGGCCCACACAGGTTTTGGTTTGAATGCTTCGGCGATTGGCTTAATCCCGTCAATCAGGATTTTCGTGTATTCTTCAGACCTGTTTTCTCTGATTAGTTTCGCGGGATGAATTCCAGATTTTGCAACCATATGCTCTATTCTCAACAATCCAACTCCATCTGCCTTTGGTACAATCTCAGCTAATCTTTCTGGAAATACTAAATTTACCTTGACTTCAGTCACTGTGGAGATTCCAGTTGGCAGCGGCTCTACGACTTCAGAAACTTCTTTCTGGGATAATGAAACTTCACCCGAATAAATAATTCCATTGTAGGCATCTACAGTTACTAATTGGCCGTCTTCTAAAGTTTTTGTAGCAATTTGGGTGCCGACTATGCATGGTATGCCCAACTCACGCGATACTATCGATGCGTGCGCTGTCGCCCCGCCTTGGTCGGTTATTATTGCAGCCGTCCGGCTCATCGTGACAACCATGTCCGGCGATGTCATTCTTGTTACAAGTATGTCGCCTTCCTCAACTTTAGCCAAATCTTCAGGCGCGCTTACAATTTTTACTTTTCCGGTTGCGATGCCTGGGGACGATCCCAATCCCTTGAGAATTTGTTTGCCAGTAACTTTCACTTCCTCTGCTTTTGCTGTTGTTGTAACAGGTCTTGTTTGGACAAGATATATTTTATTTTTCTCGATTGCAAATTCTATGTCCTGCGGCGTTTTGTAATATTTCTCTAGTTGCAATCCATATTTGTATAATCTCAAAACTTCCTCGTCAGTCAACACCTGGGCGTTTACCAAATCTCTAGGAACCGATACTTCTATTGTCCCGTCGGTCGCATAATCCTTTATCCTTCTCCTTTCCTTTTTTCCCACATTTTTTTCCAGAATCTCGCCTTCTTTCGAAACAATGTATCTGTCAGGTTCTACGGAACCGGATACCAACATTTCTCCCAACCCCCATGTGGCTTCTATCACAACTTCATCATTGCCATTGATGGGATTGACGGTGAACATCACGCCTGATTTTTCTGTCGAATAGACCATTCTCTGGACGATTACACTGATGCTTACCGAGGAAACGCCTTGCTTAACCCTGTAGAAAATTGCCCGAGGTTCGTATAGCGAGGCCCAGCATTTCTTGACAGAATCCACTACATCCTTGACCCCCTTCATATTTAGGAATGACGCCTGTTGGCCAGCGAAGCTCGCAGTCGGAAGATCTTCCGCGGTGGCTGAGCTGCGAACTGCAACTAGAGCCATCTCTCTGCCGGCTGATATTAGTTTTAAAGCCTGTTCGCTGATTATCTGATTGGAATAAGAAAGATTTCTGTACGCGTCGGCAATTTCAGATTTTATAGGAATTGGTATATCTTGGGAGACAATTAATTCTTTGATTGCTTTTGACGTGTCTAGAAGCTGTTGTGTGTTTTCCGCATCACATCCTTCCAATAATTTTTTTATTTTGCCCCTGATGTTGGTGGTGTCCAGAAATTTCTCAAAGCCTTTGGTTGTAACCGCGAATCCTGCAGGCACTGGCAAATTTAAGTTCACCATCTCCCCCAGATGAAGCGCCTTACCGCCTACCAACGAGAGCATGTCGGAACGGATTTGCTCGAGCCAGATTACATAATTCATAATGACACCAAAGAGCTACTTAAAATATTAGGAATTGCTCGCATAAACCTTTCTTCTAATTCTGAATTTTTCCGATCTTTGAGTGTAGTTAATCTTATATTCTAATAAAATTATAAAATAATTTGAGGTAAATAAATGAATCTAGCATATTTTGAACGAATGCCACTACCAGACTCATTTCTACCGCGTTTTAATGTATATGCTCCAATAGTTCATCGAATGGATACAATGGATATTTATGGAGATGGGCATGGCCGATCAAGTGCAGCAATAAGGGAATATGAGCAGCTAGCTCGAAGTAGAAGCCGTATAAGGCCTGATAGACTTTTGCATCTCGTAACTTGATCTCTTTTTAGCGACAATACCACCGCTTGAACTAAAAATAAGTAATGGTTTTACAAATAGTATATTATGGCTGATGTCCGTGAGCATGATGCTGTTGAAGAATATGTTTCTAGACTGAACAAGGAATTGCACAAAGAGCGGGTAGACAGGTATGATGTCGAGAGGTTTTTGAATAAAATCGTTTCAGTAAAAGAAGACCTGATTACAAAGGCAATCCAACTGAGTTCAAGTGGCAGGGTTACCATGCTACCTTTGGTGCAAACAATACAGGATGATATTTACCGGCTTCAGGGGTCTACTTGGCGCAGCGTCTATCTAGCAAACAAAAGGCACAAAGAAGAGGGGGAAATGCTGAGGTTGAAAAAGGAGCTATATTATGTTGAGAAGGATTCTGAAAATCTGATAAGCCATCTGAGCGATGCAAAGAGGCTGGTGAAGGAATT
>CAYITO010000012.1:6482-10147 GCA_964366355.1 uncultured archaeon | reverse complement strand
GCAAGTTTCGCTATTTTCAGATTGTTCTTGTGAACTCGTAATTCTATAATTCGCTTGCCTTTGCTCGTCTGCACTGCGGAGGTTGCCGGCTTTCCAAATGCCCTAGCCATTCCCTGAGAATATCTGTCTGCTCCTGCGCCTGTAGCTATCGGCTTTTCTCTAATTACCTGATGGGGGTATACCAAAATTTTCATGAAATAATTTGTCGCGCCGATGGTTGATTCCAGGAACTTATGGGAGACTATTCTCGCGGCCTCCAAGGAAGGGTCTCTCATTTGGATACTGTCTCTAGCCACGCCATAAACAACAGTGTCAAAATTGCCGGCTTTCGTACCCATCTCAAACTGGTGCAACTTTGGAAAAGGAACACCAACTACATACGATTTCCTTGGAACGGATTTCGATACTCGCGTGTAAGGCCTTTCCAATGTTCTCATCGCTCTACCAGGTCTCAACCCCATGACATCACGCTAATAGAAGATAGATATATAATAATATAAAATATTGGGTGGTGCGATAAGCAACGCCGGCAGGAGCTTTAAATATACCCAAAATTCAACTTATTTATAAAATTGGAGGTGTAGAAATGGGAAAGTCGTTAGTTGTTAAATCTGCCGTCCGTTCGCATCTGAAAGGCATGCGGGCGAGTGGTGATTTCCTCAAAGCTTTGGACGAGAAGGTATCTCATGTAATAGAGCATGCCATGAAAAGGGCGAAGGGAAATGGTAGGAAGACTTTGAGAGGAGTAGACTTATAGGTCTCTTCTCTCTAATTTTATTTCTTGTTTGTTTGAAAAAATTTATAAATTAGTTCACAAAGTAATCTTTTAATTTCTATCAAACAAATTATGTAGGATGAAAGTTATTGGCCTAACCGGCACGATGGGCAGCGGAAAGGAAGTTGTCAAGGACTTCATAAAGAAAAGATACGACTGCTATTACGTCACACTTTCTGACATAATAAAAGGAGAGCTTGAAAAGAGGAAAGGGACATTCAATAGAACTACACTGCAGGATATGGGAAATGAGATGAGGAAAAAATACGGCAATCATATTCTGGCTATGCTGGCGGTCTCATATCTCGGAAAGGACAAGCAGGCAATCGTCATTGATGGGATAAGAAACACAGCCGAGATTGAATTCCTGAAGAAGAAATACGGTGGTGACTTCAAATTGCTGGCGGTGGATGCGCCTAGGGAAATGAGATTTCAAAGGGTTGTCGAAAGGGGGAAGGATGACCCAAGCGCTTGGGAGGAATTTGTAAAAGCTGACGACAGAGATCAGGGTGTGGGTGAAGATAAAGCTGGACTGCATGTCAAGGATTGTCTTGGGATGGCTGATTATTTGATTGTAAATGACGGCAGTCTCGAGGATTTGGAGAGGAAAGTTAACGAAATATTACAAAAGATTTTTCCTGGCTAATGGGCAAAGCCTTTGGTTGTAACCGCGAATCCTCAATATGAAAGAATGGTAGGGGAACTAGAATCAAATTATGATAAATTAATTAGTCAGGAAGAAAGTGATGTCCACGTACAATTACCTCCGTCTATCGAAAAATTTTTAAACGGACTACAACAACGATAGACTATTAAAAACTGTGAAACTGGTTTTTTTAATTAACCTTTAAATCCCTTAGTTCTTAAATTATGAAAGTGTCTTGGTTCGATAATTTGAGGAAAAACGATCCAGAAATCTTTTCTATTCATCTAAAAGAAGTGCTAAAACAAAGACAATCTTTGCATATGATTCCCTCGGACAACATAGCTTCCCTTGCTGTACTCGAAGCATTATCCATACCGGCGCAAAACCGCTATGCAGAAGGATACCCAGGCAAAAGATATTACGGGGGCCAGGAGTTCATCGACGAATTGGAAAACACTGCAATAGAAAGGGCGAAAAAATTATTCGGTGCGGAGCATGTGAACGTGCAGCCTTATTCTGGCTCTCCTGCAAATCAGGCTGTTTATTTTGCGTTGATGGAATTGCATGACACGTTCCTGGGCATGCGCCTAGACAGTGGCGGGCATTTGACACATGGTCATCCGGTAAATTTCTCAGGCAAGCATTACAATGTCGTTCAATATGGGGTTAAAAAAGATGATGAACTTATAGATTTCGAGCAGGTTCGTAAACTGGCCAAAGAACATAAGCCAAAAATAATCCAAGCAGGCTATACTGCATATCCAAGAATAATTGATTTCAAGAAGTTCAGAGAAATCTGTAATGAGGTCGGGGCTTATTTTTTCGTTGACATGTCGCATTTTGCAGGCCTTGTTGCTGGGGACGCTTATCCGTCACCTATTCCGTATGCAGATGTCGTGATGACAACCACTCATAAGACATTGCGCGGTCCGAGAGGCGCGATTATTTTATGCAAGCAAGAACTTGCTGAGAAAATCGATAAGGCTGTTTTTCCTGGATTGCAAGGCGGTCCTCATGAGCATGCCATTGCTGCAAAAGCCGTATGTTTCAAGGAAGCTATGGAGCCGGAGTTCAAAGATTACGCTCATCAGATAGTGAAAAACAGCAAAGTGCTGGAAAAGTTTCTTGGGAAAGAATTTAGACTTGTTTCTGGCGGAACGGATTCCCACCTGCTTTTGATGGATTTGCAGCAGAAGATTACAGGCAAGCAGGCTGAAAAATCTTTGGACGAAGCTGGGATAACTGTCAATAAAAATACCATTCCTTTTGATCCTCGCAAACCCTTCGATCCATCTGGCATAAGATTGGGGACACCGACTCTGACCAGCAGGGGCATGAAGGAAGAAGATATGGAAATTGTTGCGGGGTTAATTGCAAGGGTGTTGAAGAATCCTGATAGTGCAGAAGTTAAGCAGCAGGTTAGAAAAGAAGTTCTTGGGCTATGTGAAAGGTTTCCAATTTATCCGGATCTGGTGTAATGCATGGTGTTTGGATTTTTGACTCTAAGCATAATTGTAGTAGCCGCCAGTTTCATATTGGAACTTTTCCATGTTAAATTTTTAAAATTCTGCCACGGCATTGATTTGCTCTTCTTCGCGCCCTGGCTGTTTGCATTTAAATTCGGATTTTTCAATGCCATGCTGCTTGGCTTCACCATAATGGCAATTCACATCATTTTCAATCTACACATGGCGCATTTCGTGCTTTTCGCATTGCCTGCATTGGTGATTGCAATAATTCTCGGCGAGATGATGGGTATCGCGGGGTTCTATATTTCACTGGCATTATTCATGATTGCCTCTGCGGTTACTACAACCATGTTTGGCGGCTTCGGGCCCAGATTCGTTATATTCCTGGTAGTCGGGACGCTCTTCAACATTGGGTTGTTTTCGGTATATCAGAATGTGCTTTAACTGCAAAATTAAATAGATTAACTAATTATTTAACAGAAGCTACAAAGAGGGAAACTATGAAAGCCTATCTGGACATTGTTGAGAAGATTTTAAACCATGGTATTTTGAAGAAAAATAGGACAGGTGTTGATGCAATAACTATTGCTGGTGTAATGTTCGAGCATAACATGGAAGACGGGTTTCCTTTGCTTACAACAAAAAAGATGCCTTTCAAGCTAGTTGCATCGGAACTTGAATTTTTTATTAAAGGCATTACGGATAAACAATGGCTTATTGAAAGAAATAATCGTATCTGGGATGAATGGGCTAGGGAGGATTTGGTTCCCTATGG
>CAYITO010000012.1:0-6382 GCA_964366355.1 uncultured archaeon | reverse complement strand
GATAAATTGAATTTGATGTGGAACCAGAGGTCTATTGATGTTGCTTTGGGGCTTCCGTTCAATATCGCCAGTTATGGGTTATTGCTGCATTTGCTCGCCAAAGAAGTGAATTTTAAAGAAGGGAGGTTGGTTGGATTTTTAGGCGATACGCATATCTACGCGAGTCATGTAGATGGGTTGAAAGAACAATTGAAAAGAGAGCCATTTAAGCTGCCTGCAATCAAAACAGAGGACTTTACCTCAATTTTCGAATGGAAGTATACGGATACGAAAGTTGAAAATTATGTGCAGCATCCATCAATAAAATTTGAGATTGCAGTATGAGCAAAGTAATAGTTATTGCAGCGGTTTCGGAAAACAATGTGATAGGGAAAGATGGAAAAATTCCTTGGGATATCAAAGAGGATCTTCAGCGTTTCAAAAGGTTGACATTGAATCATCCGGTGATTATGGGCAGGAAGACTTACGAATCATTGCCGATAAAGCCATTGAAGGATAGGATAAATGTAGTTCTTACACGAGACGAAAACTTCCATCCAGCTGGCGTTATTGTAAAGCACTCGTTAAAAGATGCGCTGGAATATTGCAAAAATTCCGATAAAGTTTTCATAATCGGCGGGCAATCTGTATTTGAAGAAGGTTTGAAAATTGCTGATGCTTTAGAATTGACGAGAGTGAATGGAAAGTATGATGGAGATGCTTTTTTTCCTAAGATAAATTTTGATGAGTGGGTTTTGAAAAATAAAGAAGTAAAAGAAGGTTATTCTTTTCTTACATATACAAGAAAATAACAGAAAAATTGTTAATAGAAACTTAAAAATGTCGCAGGTGCGACAATAGTGTTTTGTAACACGTGTTACATAAGTTAACGATTTGAAAATTACAAGCGAGTGATTTTAACTTTTACCTTAAAATCCCAAGTCAAACCATTTCTTTTCCTTTTTCAATTCCTGCTCTTCCCATTCTTTCAAAGACCGGGCATTCCTTTTTATCAGATCTACTACCTTGTCAGCATCTTTCCTATTGTTCCCAATCCCGCCTGTGTTTCCAACTCCGACAACAATTATTGCCCCTTTTTCTTTAGTCTCGGCGATGTTGCCTTCAACCATCTTTACAACCTTCGGGACAGCGCCCAAAACCTCTGTCTTCATCGGCATTATCGCCTCCTCGTGGCTCATCTTGATTACATAAGTGTCTAAAGGAAGGTCTTTCTGCGATGCGATGTTTTCTATATAAAATCTCTCAACGCCAACGCCTCCTATCGCCACACCGATTCCTTCGGCTATGCTTCCTGTCTTCTCGCCTTCAAGCTTCGCAGCGGCATCTACAGTGATTATCTTTGCAATCTTCTGCCTTCTGGCATACCTGTCAACAACTTTGCCTATTTTACCAAGCCTTCCGCCTGGTCCTCTAGCTTTGATAATATAAACGGTCTTGCCCTTGATTCTCCTTGTAGAAACAACCGTGTCTTCATCAAATTCTTTGACTTTGGAGTCACCGATAAGATGCACTGCAACCATCGCACCGGCAGCATCTCCTATAGGCCACCCATTAGTCAAAGACTCCGTTCCCTTGAGCAATGCCTTTGACATCTTCTCTATAAATGGCATCTGCATCTGCAGAATCATCGCTAGCTGCAGATTCTTGGTCTTCTTGATTATTCCTATGTAGTGCTTCACTATTTTTGTTATTTGGTTGAGTGTTATGGCGCCGGACAATCCCATCATCAGATTTGCCTGGTTCTCAGAATCAAGCTTCGGTGCCGTGCGCTTCACAAAATATTTGAATCTCTTTTCAGACAAATCAACCAGATGCTCTATCTTCTTTACTATTCCGTACGGATCAAGGCTGACAGGCTCTATCACGAAGAAATCCAAGAAATTACCTATTGAATCTCTAAGTTCTTTGGTAGGGCTCTTGGTTATCTTTCTTGTAACAATCCTTCTTGCTGTATGTGTAAAGCCTTCAAGCATGCCTGCGGTCTGCTCGAGCTTCCAGATCATCTGCGTAACCATCAACCTGGGATAGACAAACATCATTACAAAAAAGAGAAGGAACCAAATGATATTGCCGATTATATTGCCATCGGTCTGGAAAAGCTGGAAGTTAATCACCATAAATATTATCACCACGTGTGTGTGCATAAATATATCGTTTAACTCCTATATAACGCTTTAGGGATGTCATGCGCGCAAAGATCATCTTGATAGCTCTTCTCCTGATAGTTATAGCGGGACTTTTGGTAGCTACGCCTGTAGGGAACAACCTCTTCGGCAACACTAATGTATTGCCCGGCTTGACGTCTTTGCTCGATTTTGGCCCTAAGGGATACTTCCCCATGCAGCTTGTCGCCAATAAAGATGCGTTTATTGGGAAATCGTTCGAACTGTCCAACACAACACTGCAATTGTCCGGGATTTGCACGGGTTCTGTCTATGCATTTGGCGCGAATATCGCCAAAGAAGGCAAATGCACCATTTTTATTGAGCAGGCGGCAGGAAAGGTCGAATACAGCAGCATCGGAACCATCGAGGCAAGCATAGATGCAAGCCAGCTGTCGTTAGACGGTTCGGTAATCGTGCCTACAAACGACAAAAGAGTCAGGTTCAGCGTCGTGCCCAGCGAATTGTATATAGAAATCTATAAAGCATACAGCGTCTCATTGCCTGCCGTGACAGGGGAGATAAAAAGGTTTAAATTGGATGGAAACGAAGATCAGATTAAGAATTTGAATAATGAAAAGGTCGAAATCACAAACTATATTGGAAACGTCCGTTCATCGTCCAATGATATGGTTTTAAGCGGCTCTGCGACCAAAGTTAATTGGTTCAGTTGAATAAAATGGATAATTATAAAGAAGAGAAAGAGGACACTGGAGAGTCTAAAGTAGCCTTGTTTGTCGATGGTCCTAACATGCTCCGAAAGGAGTTCATGATTGACCTGCGGGAGCTGCGCAGGCGCGTGCAGAAGTATGGAAGATTGATGATTGCCAAGGTTTTCATAAACCAGTTTGCTCCTGAGAAGCTAATTGAGGCGATAATCAACGAAGGATACGAGTGTGTGGTTATTTTGGCGCAGAAGGAGGAGGATGCAACCGATGTCGATGTGTCGCTGGCTGTGGCTGCCATAGAGACTGTGCTGACGAAGGATGTTGATGTTATTGCATTGGCAACTCGTGATGCTGATTTCCTGCCTGTTATTCAGAAGGGGAAGGAATACGGGAAGAAAGTTGTTGTGCTTGGGGCAGAGCCTGGATTTTCAAGCAGCCTGCAGAATGCTGCTGATGCTGTGGAAATGATGTAGGTTAGACTATACTAATAACAATTACGCCGCTGACAACAACCAAAGCGCCTAGCCAAACATGCAGTGTTATCCTTTCTTTATGCCTGAGAAGCAGATGGCTGAGGATTACAGCAAACAATGGAAAAGTGCTTACCAATGGGGCTATCATTGATACATTGCCTAAATTCAAGGCAGTGAAATGCAGTGTAAATGCCATCACCGTAGCTAATCCTGAAAGCGTGTAGAAGATGGTTGCATGCCTGGTTAACTTAAGCCTCTTTAGTCCTTTAACTGCCGATAGATACACCAAGATTATGAAAAGTGAAGTTGTGCTTGTGATGGTTGCTGCCAGGATGGGATTGCCTATGTTCAGAAGGCCGAGTTTGTTCAAGGGAATTGCCAATCCGTAGAATAGCGCTGCTCCAAGTGGAAGCAACAGGTATTTTTTGTCGAACTTCTTGTGGTTGCGGCCTAAGGTTAGGATGTATATTCCCAGGATTATTAGGAATACTCCTCCGAAGATTAGAAGCGAGAAGGGTTCTTTCAAAAAAACAATGGAAACGAAAACTGAGAAGAGGGGGGATAAGCCGATGATTGGGGATGAGATGGAGACGCCTAAATGGTTTATAGCGGAAAAGTTGAAAACCCTGCCCAAACCAGGTGCCAATATTCCGGCCAGGATAAACCATATGATTGCTGTGGTCATGAACAATTGCAAGTCGACAAAAGCCAGTGAAAGCGTCCAAAGAACTGCGGTATTGACTAACAGGGATACAAAAACCGCCTGCAGTATTGTTCCCTTGTCCAGACCCTTGCTTATCAATACATTGCTCAAGGCAAAGAAGAATGCTGCGGATAGTGCTAAAATTTCTGCTGCCATTCTCATTATTTTGGGATGTTAGTATTAAAAATTTACACATAAAATATATATTTATAAACGACCAATTATTCTATACTGATTAAAATGGGTTTAAGAGATTTGTTCCCTGAATCGCTTTTTGCCGGAAAGAAAGAAGTGGTCGAACTTCCTGAAGAAGAGGAGCAGATGGAGAGAATCCACATTCGGATAGAGAACCTAACCGGCATGGTTGATGTTGAGAGGTTTGAAAAGTTGCTGAGAGGGGGGAATATCCTTTGCCTGAAGACCAAGCAGCTGCAGAGAAATGACATAGGCCAATTCCAGCTGGCTGTTCAGAAGCTCAAGAGGATGTCAAATAATTATGGGTTTGATCTTGTAGGCACAGAAGATGGCTATTTGGTTGTTACTCCTAAGTTTGCCAGAGTATTGAGATCATAAAGAAGCTTAAATAATTTTCCTACCAGTTACTAGATTATGGCGCCATTTGGAATTGGGGGGAAAAACCAGAACCATTGATTTCTTTAACAGAAGTGATGAAAAAAACTATGGAATCTTATTTGAGAGGCATGAAACTTCCGTATACACCTGATGAACTTGGTTATAGAGTGACGTATCCTAGTATGTTTGCGGCTAGAAGTTTTGAGATTTATTTAACAACAGATCCAAAAAATCCGATTGTGACACTTGACGAAAATAGAAATGGTGAACTAACAGTCCATGGGTATGGTAGATAGAGAGCTAGAATATTTTTGTTCTATCAGTTAGTTCGAATAAAACTATTCCTGTTAAAAATAATTGTTCTTAATGGTATTTAAACGGCGGCTATTAAGAAACGTAATTTTTTAGATTCTAAAGAAGTTTGGATTTTATATAAAGAAGAAATTGAAATAAATATCACAGGTAAATGGCATGGGCATTCCCAAAGAGCTTTATCTTGATACAAATATCCTACATCCGTGGTTTAGAAAAATCATGGAAAATAGAAGGAAGAATCAGCAATTTGAACTGCCCGATGTAATAAAGTTTGTGTCCTCTAAATCTGAACTAAGCTTATCGGTGTCAAATTTGACAAAGGTAGAAATAGCACGTTATTTATTTTCTGAGTGGAAATCACAAGAAATCGAAGTAGACGAACTTTGGGAGAGATTTCTGAGAACATTCAACATATCATTTATTATCGTAAAGGAAATGGATTTTGAAGATTTGATAAAAGTGTGTAAAGCTGTGCCAACTAAGAAGAAAACTTTAGTTAATTTGATGCACTTGCAGATAGCTAAGAAGGACAATTTATGGTTTTTGACTGGTGAAGAAAACTTGAAAGAGAACTACAAAGAATACTACGATAAAGTCTTAACTTACGAAGATCTTAGGAAACTTTTCCCCTAGAAACAATTTTGTTTAAAAGTTCTGTGAATTCTTTCAAAGCTTTTTCTCTTGGATATTTAGGATTAGGTCTATATATTACAACATCTTTTCCGTTTCTTCTTTCAACAGTTTTTATTAATGGTCTCATGCTTTCACATCTTAATATAAGATAATAAGACTTGCTGATATTTAAGATTGATAGATAAACGACAAATAAAATTGTAGAATATGATAAAACTATCCTTCTTTGGCGGAGTCAATGAAATAGGCGGAAAATACTAGTGCCAACCAATAAAGAGTTAGAAAATCTTAGTAATAAATTATTATATGATCAAATTTAACATGTTATTCGAACCGAGTGGGGATAAATCCTTAGAATGGCCTTAGATTTCTTCTTTGCTGCAAAAGGCTTTCTATGTTTCCGGCTTTGTTAAGTATATCATGATAAAACATTTCCAAATCGTTTTCTGACAGCTTGGCCCGCTGGTCTGCCTCGACAATAACGGAAGGTGTGCCGTAGCTTGAATTGCTTGCGAGCGCCAGAAGAATCGATGCTATTTTGTCCGCAGCATCCGTCTGCCCTTTATCAGCTAAAAAATCCACCCTCAACGGCCTGTCGAATTCCGCTGTCCGCAGATAGAATGTCATGATCTGTTTTGCCACTTCAAAATTCCTCAGCATCGGATGCTTGTCGGTTTCTGACGAATATGGAAATACGAAAGTTCGCTCTCCATAGTTGAGTGTATATGTTAGAAGATTCGTATCCTTGGTCCTGCTCAAAACAAGTTTAAATTCTGAGGGTAAATTGGGATCGAAATTTGTGTTCATCATTTTACTTAGGATTTCACAGAAACGGGTGCCACGACTGTCTTCTAT
>CAYITO010000011.1:3403-20187 GCA_964366355.1 uncultured archaeon | reverse complement strand
TTGAATCGACTCTCGCATACTCAACCAGTTTTTTTATTTGCTCAGGGGTACCATTCCAGTATTTGGAGATTTCGCCATGTGTTACATCAACTTTGCCGAGCCCGATGAGTTCTTTAGCTACATCGCCTAACCCGTATCTTTTAAGTCGCAAAATCCCTTTACCAACTGATTCCTTCACAAGCTCGTATACGTCAACAATAATCCTGCCTGTCATTGTGTTTCTGGTTTTTGTCCCGAATCTTCTTGAAATGCTATGCTTGCTGCTATCACGCCCAAGAGTTCGAGGTAATTTATCTTCACTAAGTCTTGTCAGGATATACGGCATATCAAACCCGTTTATGTTGTAGCCAGTTATAAAGTCTGGATCGTACGCCTCTATGGTTTTCAAAAAACTTTCAAGCATGCTCTTCTCGTCCTTAAACATCAGAGTCCCGTCCATCTTGTCGATGTGTTTAGAAACAAGTACGATGGATTTGTTGCCGCGAAATTCTGGCTCGAACGATATGCTTATCATTGAAATGGGGTCTTTGCTGGCATCTGGCAGACTTTCTTTAGTCGTTCCTATCTCAATATCAACGCTCATATATTTCAGGTCGGCATTTTGTTTGTCCGGAAGTTTTCGGATTTCGTTGGCCTTTATTACAAGATCGGTCTTAACTGTGTTTGTCTTTATACTGTCACCATTTGCTTCATACCAGTCCATTCCATTCAATCCAAAATCGGCCATGAAACGGTTTTTGAAAAGTATGTCCGCCTCATAGACGCCGTTTGTAAGCCCATCCAACAAAATCTTGTCTCTGATTATTGGGACCTGCGAGGGGTCTGTTAAGATAATCTTTAAGACTTTTGTTTTTGTTGTTTGATATCCAATTGGTAATGTCCTTTCGGCTTCTTCGATTTTATATACAAACTGCTTGAATTCCTTTTTTAGATAGTTTGTGAGATCGATTTTGTCCTTTGGTATCGCGTAAAAATATGGTTTGTAATTTTCATAAAATGCGCATATTGTCTTTCCGTTGTCTGTCTTCCCAAACAAACGTACGATGGTATTGTTGCTCACAACTACATAATCACAGTCCAGTAATTGGAATTTCGCTTTCATCACTAATGTTTATGTAAAATCAATTTTAATAGTTTCCCGTGTTTGAAGATTGATTGCCCAAGCTGCTGGCTGAGCGCCGATTTTACCGGTTGCCAAAACAGTGATTCCCTTGTAGTTTACGCTGCCAGAAGAATTCCCGCTCCCAACTGCAATTACATTTGGCAGAATATCCAGCAAAAACGGGTCGTTCTCATATATTTGATCGCCAATTTCAAAAGTTGGATTCAGGTGCATCTTTTTAATTAATTTGGTCAGTGTCTCTGTTGCAGGAAGTTTGAAAATTTCTTCATATTTTTTTAGGAAAGTTCCCGAAGATAAGAAAAGTGTTGCGCCTCCAACTCTTATTATTGATGGGTCATCCAAAACGACTGTGTTTTCTTGTTTAGCTGAATTATTTTCCATTAAGAATACCTTGCTTTTTTTGGGTAGGTGGTTAAGGAACTCTTTTGCGTTCTTAGGAAGTCCTCCAAGAACAAAAAAATAGATATTTCCATCCTGCACTTCATTACCTAGCTTTTTATAGCCGTCAAGATATTTTGGTGTTTCTATATCCTGAGCCAAATCGGGAAGAAGCACACATATCGTCTTTTCTTTGGTTTTTGTAATTTCTCGTCTAATCGAAATGTTTGGGTATATGGCGTTTAACAATTCTGCGCCGTATTCGCTCTGCCTACATACAAGTCCGACAACCTCATCTTTCAACAAATACTGGACTTTCGATGGTTCGTCGAACGAAACGCTGGTCACGCCGGTTTTGTCATCAACTATAATTTTGTTGTTCTCATGGTTTGTGTCTCTAATCAGCACGATTAACGAGAATTGTTTGGTGCGACCGATTTTATTGATTGAAGTTAGATTGGTCAATTCCAACCTATTTTTTAAGAGATTCTTGATAAAATCATATCTGATATTGAAATAATTCAGGGTTGCCGACGCTGTTATTGTGTTCTGAGCCAATCTGGGTATTTTTAGAATCTCTGTAGTTGTGTCTTTTGGCTTGAAAAGTGTTTCTATTTTGTCGTGTGTTAGTGTTGTGGTTGTTGGGTGGGATTTTTTAAGAAAGGCTAAGATCTCTTTGATTTTGTTTGTGTTTTTTGTGAGAAAATCCAATGCGATTTCATCTAGTTGGTACCCTTCAGACAAGAACAATCTTACAACTTCTTTTCTGTCTGTAAAATTCATAAGCTCTATTCTTTTTTCAAAGTATAAACGGTTAGCCCAGGTTTGTTCTCTAACTTTGAGTGTGGAAGGTTGATTGCGCTTATCTTGTTGGTTTTAACCAGCTCGTCTAGGTATTTTTGGATTGTATTCCAACTAAACTTTTGTTTGGGCTCTTTGGATAAGGTGTGTTGAATTGACGCGGCTGTAATCGGCACTTCTGATTTTCCCAACACATCCAAAACAAGCGCCTTCACTTCGTTCCTTGCCGCCGGTCGGCCTCGCCTCATACATATTCTGTGTCGTTTGTGCCTCAAATATTATGTGGTTTCCAACGAGGTTTTGTTGAGTATGGTAACGTGAAGACTGAACACTAAAATAAACAAACAACAACATGACATTATAACATAGTTATAATAATAAACAACAAAACAACAACAACACCCACAGGAAAAACCGACATACCACACTCACACCAATTGTTTTCAGAAGAAGGAAATAAACCAGAGGAAAGCCTACAGATTACTTGGAGAAAAAACAGAATTATTCGGTGGAACAGCTTCAGAAAATATTAAGAATAATCACACAAAACAGCGGGAACTTTCATAAATATTTAGACAACCCATTGATTAGGAAGAATTTCATTATTACTGCCCGCAGAAACCTCTCCTTACCCCGCACTGGGTAGTAGTTTGCTGGATTGGAATTCTTCACCTTAAGTAGCAAGCCCAGCTTTACTAGGTTGTCCAAACGCTTTCGCAAAGCTTCCAAGCCGATTTTTATCTGCCTTCCAACCTTCAATTCAACATACAGAACAGGAAAGCAGTACGGCTGACAATCGTTAGGAAATACCTTACCAGTCGAATAAAATTTTCTCAACAACTGTATATCAAGGAAGTCAAGTTTTTCAGCAAGGAAATTAATCTCACCAACTTCGTTCTTTCCAACTTCCGACTCTATAGTACTCTCGGTAATCAAATCAATTTCGTTCATTAACATCCTTAGTTATATAATGTTTCGCCGAAATCTCGAAAATTTCAGCCGTGGGTAACATATACTTTGCCGGCGACGTATAAAAATAGATTTGTATACCACATCATTCATATTAAACTGACTATTTTTGCCGTTGCGCTATGCCCGGACACGTCAATTAATCCACAATAACCTTCCGGAAACCTCCCACAATTCAAAACTTGTGTCCCACCAACAATATCATGGCCTTTCGCCTCGTGTATATGTGAACAAATTGCGACTTCTGGCTTGCGGCTCTCTATAAATTTTCTCACAGCCTCGGAGCCCACATGTGCACCACTGTGGATTAAATCAACTTTTGTGTTTGCCGGCGGCGCGTGTGTGATCTGGATCTTAATTTCCGCCTTTTCAACCTTCTTGTATGCCGATGAAAGGCCATGTAATATGTCATCATCTGACGGCTCAAATGGCAACGAGAATGGGGTCTTTGCACCACCAAACCCATAAAACCCAACATTCTTGTATATCTTCCCCGAACCATGAATGCTTATACCTTCCTGCTCAAAGAAATCTATCAAATCCTTGTCCCAACTTCCAGGAACAACAAACACCGGCTTTCCAAGCGAGCGCAGCTCCTCGACAATCAACATGCCGACATCCTTACGAGTAAACCCCCGAGGCAAGAAATTATCTGTAAAATCCCCCGGACAAACAACAACATCAAAACTCAACTCTGATAATTTGTCTATAAAAGTCAGCAAAGTTTCAACATCATTATGTATGCAACCAACCGCCACAATTTTCAAGCAACCACTAAGACTACTTTATTGTTGTTATAAGATAAAATTATTTTATGATAAATCACAAGCGGAAGGGATATAGAGTCGAGCGGAACATACGGCTGTTTTTGGAGAGTAGTGGATGGAAGGTTGTAAGAGCCGGAGGGAGTTTGGGTGAGGCGGATTTGGTTTGCATAAAGAACGGCAAATGCATATTGCTGCAAGTGAAGTCAACGAAAAAAGAGACGCTTTATTATTATGGATATATGGGAAGTAAATATGAAGGAGTGCCGTTTTACTTGGTTGTGGATTTCGGGTACGGCAACATAAGAATTACTCAGCCGAAAACAAAAGTGAAAAACTCAGAAGGAAAACCAATTACAGAGCTTATTAAATAGATAAATATAAAGGAGAAATAATAATTTACGAAGGTGTAAAAATGCCAATTTATGTCAAAGACGTGATGTCAAAACCTGTTTATACGATAGATGCCAACAAATCGGTTAGGGATGCAGCCAATAAAATAAAGGAAGTCAGAAGGGGGTTTTTGGTTGTTGTGCACAGCAAGAATCCTGTTGGTGTGTTGTCAGACAGTGACATCATCGGAAGGATTGTTGCCACGGATGCTAAACCGAGCAAAGTAAAAGTAAAGGATGTAATGACAAAATACTTTGTCTCGATTGGCTCCAACGAAGAGATATTGACTGCTGTCAGAAAAATGAAAAGGGGGAATGTCCACAGGCTGCCTGTTATTGACAATGGTAAAATAGTCGGAGTCCTTTCATTAACCGATATAGCAAGAACCTCCCCGGAGGTGGAAGACTTGCTTGAGCAAAGGCTGAAGATGAAGGAAGAGCCATATGAGCTGAAAGACGAGCACACATCCGGAGTATGTGATTCATGCGATAATTATTCTAACGATCTTAGACGTGTTGGGGACCAGTGGCTTTGTGAGGACTGCAAAGAAGATTTGGCAAGCGAAAGCTAATTACACAGCCGGCTTTCATGCAAGACGCTATACACAGGACCACTTCTACTCAACTTACTTTCAATCAATTGAATCGGCGACAATTCCATTTCACCACAATATGAATCAACATTAAGTAATTTGTCAAGCTCTGAGAATTTCATTACTTTTCTAACCCTACAGAGCGTCAAGTGAGGAGGTTTAACGTCGCCACCAATCACATGCTTTATTTCGGATGAAATTTTAGCCATCATTCCTGACGGATCAATTATGCCCAGCGCAATAACCCTGACATACTTTTTGCTCGGAACCAAATTCACTCCACCAATGGATATATTAAATTTCTGGAAATGACCTGATATCCCATCCAACTTGTCTTTAATAGATTGAATTTCCAACTCATCTACTTTCCCAAGAAATGACAAAGTCAGATGGAGATTCTCAGTTTCCACAAATTTACAGTCTAAATCAAGAGTTTTTATTATATTCTGAAGTTCTAAAACCCTCGGTTTCAACGAATTCGGCAAAAAAACGCCGATAAAACATCTAACCATAAAAAACCATATGCTAAAAGCTTTAAAATAGTAATCACTAATAGTATATTAGTGAGTCAATGGCTGAGAGTCGAGTGCGAGCCGGTGAAATAGTCGGCAAGACAATAATTAGCGAAGAAACCGGTAGGAAATTCGGTGTGGTAACCAACGTCGATTTTGTGACAGAAAGCGGAGAGCTGCTGAATCTGGTTGTGGAGCAACCCACAAAACACCTTTCAGATCTAAACTTAAAAGCAGACGATAATGGCAAGCTATTAATCCCATTTTCTTCTGTGAAGAGCATCGGGGACTTTGTAATAGTAAGTGAAAATGAATTGATTTAGAACCAAGGAATTTCTATATCATCAGTTCGCAATCGTGGCATTATTTTATCGCGGATATCTATCTTCCAGTTGGATTTGTAGGCTAGAATTCCAGTCCACGCTATCATAGCGCCATTGTCCATACTATAGTCCCTTGGCACAACGAACATGTCCGCATTCCTGTCCTTGCACATAGAGCCTAACATTTCCTGAAGCCTTTTGTTTGAGGCCACACCACCCACAAGGAGAACTTCGCTTTTTCCAGTATGTGCCAAAGCCCTCTCGGTCACTTCCGTCAGCATGGCAAAGCAAGTTTCCTGCATGCTAAAAGCCAAATCTTCTTTTGATATGCCCCCTTTGAATTTTTCGGTTGCAGACGTCAATATTCCAGAAAAACTTAAATCCATACCTTTGACAACATATGGCAATGTAATGTAGGAGCCGCCTTTGGCGATGTTTTCTATTTCTGGCCCGCCTGGCATCGGCAAACCAATTTCACGCGCCAGCACATCCAATGCATTGCCCATTGGGATGTCCTGTGTTTCACCAAAAATTCTATACCTGCCTTCCGCATATGCAATGATTTGAGAATTTCCCCCACTCAGATATACTATAACTGGGTCCTTCGCATCAGTAGTTAATCTCCCAATCTCTATATGCGCCACTTGATGACAAACTGGTATAAGCGGTATATCCAGCTTTTTAGACAAGTTCAATGCAAAGTTGGCTCCAACCAAAAGACAAGGTGGCAGACCTGCGCCGCATGAATACGAGATTATGCCGACATCATCCAAGGACATCTTTGCCTTTTCAAGAGCACGTTCTAACAAAACACCCTTGAATTCTTTATGATGCTCTGCCGCATCTTGCGGGATAATGCCTTTGCCCAATGGCGGCCTGTAAACATCCTTCTCATTTGCAAGAAGCTTCCTATCAGATGTAACTATCCCCACGCCAAACGTATATCCGCCCTAAACAATTAGGTGTGCGGTCGACTCTATACCAATACATGTTAAGTTTTTACTTACCCCATCAAAACACCCTCACAGCTTAGTAAATATAATTAACTTTAAATATAATCTTAGTCGGTTGCCATGAAAGTTGAGGAGTTGGGAAAATACGGTATAGCAGCAGAGTATATTCAGAAGCTGAAGGACGAGAAAATAACAGAACTGTATCCTCCGCAAGCGGAAATTGTGAAGAAATCTTTCTTCAAAGATAGGAACTTGGTAATTTCAATGCCGACTGCCGGCGGCAAGACACTGATGGCAACTCTTTCTATAATCGAAAAACTTTCAAAGTCAAAGAGAAAAGCCGTTTACATAGTACCGTTGGTTGCGTTAGGGAATGAAAAATACAACTATTTCCGGAAATTTTTTGATGGCAGGTACAAAGTCGCGCTTTCTGTCGGCGACTATGACTCTTCAGACTCTTTCCTTAAAGACTATGATATCATTGTAGTCACCAGTGAAAAGATGGACAGTTTATTGAGGCATAATGTAGCTTGGGCTAAGGACATTGAGCTTATGATTGTCGACGAGATTCATCTACTGAACGATTCTTCGCGCGGGCCGACGTTGGAAATATTAATAACAAAATTGCGTGACCTGTGTCCAAGAGCAGATATTCTCGCGTTGTCTGCGACGATAAGTAATGCTAAAGAATTGGCTGAGTGGTTGACGGCAACATTGGTATTAAGCGATTTTAGGCCAGTTAAATTGTATCAGGGAGTCTCTTACAATTCAACCGTTGTTTTCCCGGAAAACAACCGAAGTTACGAACTCACCAGCGCAGAGCAGGAGGTCGGAATAGCCGAAAACACACTTGATTTGCAGAAGCAATGCCTCTTCTTCGTTTCTACGAGAAGGTCAGCAGAGAGTTTGGCTGAAAATTTATCCAAGGCGGTGAAATACAAAGTTAAACGGGTAGAAAATCTTCAACTGGAAACACTTTCTCATGAAATAGAAAATGCATTGGAAAACCCTACGAAACAATGCAGGAGATTGTCAAAATGTATAAAAGGCGGAGTGGCCTTCCATCATGCAGGCCTTTTAGGAAAGCAGAAGCGGCTGATAGAAGAAAATTTTAAAAGCGGGCTCATCAAAATTATCTGCGCCACCCCAACACTCGCGATGGGAGTGAACATCCCAGCATTCAGGGCAGTAATACGCGACGCCAAACGATACTACCCAACTTTCGGGTCGGTTTACATTCCTGTATTGGACTACTATCAGATGATTGGAAGGTGTGGCAGGCCGCAATACGACGAATATGGCGAATCCATCTTGATTGCAAAAAGTGAAGAGGAGGCACAAGAGTTGACCGAACGTTTCATTTATGGGGAGCCGGAGCATATTACTTCCAAGCTTTCTGTGGAGCCTATACTTAGAATGCATACTCTTGCTTTAGTTGCTAGTGAATTTTGCAAATCGGAGGATTCCCTGCTCAAATTTTTCTCAAAAACATTCTTCGCGCATCACTACGGCAACATTGACTTGATAGAAGAGAAACTGATTGATATAACAGACTTGCTGGTTAAGTGGCAATTCCTTGCGAAGAAAAATGATAGATTGGTAGCGACAAGGATAGGCAAGAGGATTTCAGAACTTTATATCGATCCACTGACAGCACACAATTTGATTGGGGCTTTGAATCGGGCAAGCAAAATAAATCCGAAGAAGAGTATCAGCTTTACCCAAATAATTTCAAACACGGTGGAAATGCGGCCATTGCTTTCGGTTAAGGCTGGTGAGTTTCAGGAACTTGAAAAGTTCATTATCGAAAACGAACCGGTTCTTCTACAAAGTGTACCAGAGCAGTATGAAGATGAATCAGAAGAATTTTACAATTCTGTAAAGACAGCATTGTTCTTTGAAAGCTGGATGGACGAGATGTCAGAAGATTATCTATTGGCAAAGTTCAAGGTTGCCCCAGGTGAGGTTAGAAATAGGCTGAATACCGCCGATTGGCTTGTATACTCGTTATCAGAACTGACTCTATTGTTGGGGTATAAGGAAGTCTTGAGTTCTATAAGAAAACTTCGGGTTAGGCTGAAGTACGGAATCAAAGACGAGCTGATGCCATTGGTCAGATTAAGAAATATCGGGCGTGTAAGGGCAAGAAAACTGTTTAAAGCCGGACTTACATCCCTGGATAAATTAAGAAAAATCGAAATTGTAAAGCTATCAGAAATAATTGGAGTAAAAATTGCGCATGAAATAAAAAACCAGCTGGATGGTAAATCAAAACTTCCTAAAGAAGACAGGCAGTTTACGCTGGAGAAATTCTGAAATTTCTGCATAATGGGGTCGATGGGATTTGAACCCATGTTTCAGCCTCCCGAAGGCTGAGTCCCTAGCCGAATTTCTTAGACCAAACTAAACGACAACCCCACATCATTTACCTTCAAAAATAAATTTTATTTTTGAATTGGGATTCTTTAGTTTTTCAACAAACTCCCTATCCAAATCACCCGCAGCTTTATCAGACATTATCAAAACAGTTTTGCCATCAATGAAGTCAGTTTTGTTCAAAGTTATGTAATTAATATCATTCAACTTCAAAGCCGGCGAACCATAACCAGATAAATCCATCCTTTCCCCTTCAACTTCAATGATTACAGTAAAATCCTTGCCTTCCTTCAAAGCATGCTTGAATTCAGCCGATAAATCAGCACTAGATTTGTTGGCCATTACTCCTATGGTTGCATCATCGACATCAGAACCTTTAGTTACTTTCATCGACAATTTGTTGGTTGCACTTATTTTCAGATTTCCATACGCATTTATTTCTTCCCGTACAACCCCAGTTTTCATTAATAATTGCCAGCCTTTAGCCGTCGGTACATACACGCCGCCCTCAGAATAGTATATAATTCCCTTGTTTTCCAGTACCACGAAAGTTCTTTCTATCATCTCAGGAGTTATTCTAGGCGTCGGATGCGAAGGCTCCTGAGGGGGTTCCTGGTACTGTTTTGTTTTTCCATTCATCATATAACCTTTCTAGCAAAAGTTAAAAATCCAGTGTGCATCAAACCTATTGTTTTAGGCCTCAAAGTTAATTCAGCCTGCCATTCTCGAACAATATTTTCAACAACCACTATTTTAACAAACCCAGCTTTTTTTACTGCATTTACAGATTTCATTAAATGATCGACAGTTGGCGAATAAACTACCAAATATCCGCCAAATACGAGTGAGTTATATGCATTCTCTACTGCTTTGTTGGCATCCTGTAAATCAAAAACAACCAAATCTACATTTTTCTCATCAATCCGCCTTGTGACATCTCCAGCCTTCAGATGTATGTTTCCAAGTCCAGAAACTTCTATGTTCCTTTTCGCATTTTTAATGAACATATTATCCTTCTCATAACTTACAATCTTTCCACCCTTCAAATAATTAGCTAGGAAAATTGCCGTATAACCAGTCCCTGTTCCAGCATCGACTACCAAACCATCACTGGATATACCGGTATACGCTAAAATTAACGAAATATCCTTTGGAGACATTATTTGTGCAGTTCTCTTAATCCCCTTTCTAAGTATATCCATGATTGTTGGTTTCACAACAGTAAACTCTTTACCAAGATGTGTTTTAACTCTACTTCCTACACCCCTCCTAATTTCAGAATATTTTATCAGCCCATTTTTGTTGTTGAAATCCTTGCCATCCAACTCTACCAAGTAAGATTCATCTTCAGACAGCAATAAAACAAAATCTCTTTTTCTCGACATAACTTTACCTTGAATAGTTTAGCATAATAAATAAAACCATAAAAACTACCGCTATAAATAGCAAGGTGTAAAATGCGCGTTCACTTGTAGCGCCAACTATAGGTATCGGGCCAATGAAAATTATCCCGCCGCCTTCGACTTTCGCCTTTCCCTTGTTTTGGGAAAAAATTCCAGTGAAAATTAGCAAGAAGCCAATTACAACCACTACCAGCCCAACTGAAGTTAAATCAATTTCAACCATTCTTGATCACTCTAGGTATTTCTTCTATAGCATCAGTCGGCAAAACTCCAACACCATATTTTTTGATTGCGAACAGGCCTGCTTTACCGTTAATGTAGGCAGCTGCACATGCAGCCATAAACAAATCGACCTTGTCTATTTTCCTTGCAATCAATGCGGCACAAATTCCAGCCAAAGTATCGCCAAAACCACCCTTCGACATCAGTTGCGAATGAACTTTGTTCAAAACAATTTTTTTACCATCGGAGATTATGTCAACATGACCCTTCAACAAAATTACAGCCCCCAACTTTTCAGCCTGTCCCTTAACAATTTTCGCACGTTCTTCAATTGAAGTAACATTTACAACTGGAACTCCTGTTATCTCCTTGAATTCATCAGCGTGCGGTGTTATTATTGGTTGCTTTTCTTTTAAAATCTCTTTAGCGTCTTTCATTGCTCTAATAGCATCTGCATCGATAACCATTGGAAGATTAATTTTCTTTACAAGTTGTATAACAGCTTTTCTCGTTTCATTAGTCCTCCACAGCCCATTACCAATTGCAACCGCAGTAATTCCCATCTCTTTCATAAAGCCCAAGATTTCTGGTATATGGCGTCTCTCCAGTTGTCTTCCATTCAGTGGCAGTGTCAAAAACGCAGGATAATAATTCGCGATGACATCCATAGACCTCTTCGGACCGACCTGATAAACTGTATCTGCACCTGCCCTGAACGCAGCCATTCCAACTAAAATCCCAGCTCCGGTTATTCTTTCACTTCCGGATACTATCAGCAGCTTCCCATACTGCCCTTTATGTGACCAATCAGGTTTTTTTCTGTACACATCTTTCAAAACCGCACTTGTTACAAATTTCATACTCTCTTTATAAAGTTTGCTTAAGTAAATTAAAAACTATGCAAGCGTATATAACGACAACAATCATAGGAGTTTTCGGTGTTAGCTCTGACATGGAAATAATTTCATACAAACCCTTCCCGAAGGACGCAGTTCAGATAGCCGAAAAGTTGAAATTATCAGAATCGCAGGTTATTGCCGAAGAATCTCAAGCCAAGGATGAACTTACAAAAAAAGGATATAAGGAAATTATCTTTGGTGTCCGAAAATCTGGAGTCAGTAATACAGAACCAAATAATCCAACCGAGCAATTTATCAAAGGGAATCTTAGGAAGTTAGCATTGGAATACAAATTTGTCAGGGATCAATCTGAATTCAACCAATTACTGACGAGAGTTAACATAGAATTGACCAAAGTCAAAATAAAGAAGGCAATCGAGCGGGACAATCTCATAATTCATGCAAATGGAGCCGTAAACGAGTTGGATAAGTCTATCAATATTTTTGTCGAACGATTAAGGGAATTCTATTCCATGCATTTCCCAGAAATGGACAGGATGGTAGAAAGCAACGAGAAGTTTGTGCGCATAGTCGAAAAATTCGGCCGAAGGGAAAGCATCGACGAGCCTGAGTTGAGACAGTTGTCCGGGAAAAGTATGGGGGCGGATTTTAAGGACGAAGACATCAAGATGCTTCAGACTTTTGCCGCGGAAATAAACCATCTTTACAAGTTGAGGGAAACCACTTCCAAATACTTGGAGAAATTACTGAATGAAGTTTCACCGAACTTTTCCGAACTTGCTACACCTATGCTTGCAGCCAAATTGATTTCGAAGGCCGGCGGCTTGGAGAGATTGTCAAAGATGGCATCATCAACTGTACAGTTATTGGGTGCTGAGAAAGCCCTTTTCAGATTTCTCCATTCGAAAGGCAAGGCAAGCTCACCTAGATTTGGGCTCATCTATAATCATCCATTAATTCAAAATTGTCCAGAGAAGCATCGTGGGAAGATTGCAAGAGTTCTTGCAGCTAAATTATCGTTAGCAGCGAAAATTGATTATTATTCAAAAGAGTACAAGGCAGATAAACTGAAGGAAGATTTGCAACACAAGGTCACCCAAATACTGAATTCTAAATGATGACATGAAAGTGAAGAAAACCAAATTCGAAGGAGTATTCCAGATAGATGGCAAATTCGCTACTATGAATTTGGTTCCAGGTTTCAGAAGTTCTAACGAAGAGCTTGTCAGGATTGGCGGTGTGGAATATAGGACTTGGGATTATTACACCTCAAAGCCTGCAGCTGCTTTCAAGAAAGGTTTGAAAATCTTCCCATTAGGAAAAGGCATGAAGATTTTATATCTCGGTTTAGCGGAGGGAAAGACAGCGTCATTCTTCAGCGATATTGTTGGTCCCGAGGGAATTATTTATGGCGTTGAGTTATCTGAGAGAAGTCTGAGAGTTGCGGTTCCTGTTTGCGAGAAACGAGGAAACATGATTCCTATTTTAGCCGATGCTAGGAGAACTGAACTTTATGAAAACAATATTTTTGATAAGGCCGATTGCATCTATTTGGATGTTGCATCTCCAGATCAAGTGGCAATTGCGGTCAGAAACGCAAAGAAATTCTTGAGTCAAGATGGTTCAGTAATTCTAGTAATAAAATCACAATCAATAGATGTTACGAAGTCTCCAAAACAAGTATATCAAGAATCTTTGAAAGAACTGGAGAAGTATTTTGAGGTTTTAGATAAAGTCGAACTAGACCCCTATGAGAAAGCACACCTGTTTCTTATCATGAAATTCAAGAAATAAATGGTAGGAGAGGACTTACGAAATAGTTTATGGAATACCTCCAGGTGGTTGGCGCCTCTCCTTAAAAGGACTAATGGGTCTGATAAAGCCGAAAATTTTACCTTTCTTGATTAAGTTGACCCTCAATTTTTTTACTCCTCTGTCATCCATCAGGCTCATGTGTGCCGTAGCCAGTTCCTCCATGATATCACCTCAATTGTGAAACTTTCAAATTATTGTGTGACTCGAGATTGAATTCAGGCAATCTCTTCTGACCGCTGAGTTTAATCATGCCACTGAAAGCAAAGCTTCCCCAACAAGATCTGCAGAAAATTCTCTTTTCACCGAAACCGTCAATAAAATTGACAATTCTTATCGATTTACAACGTTGACATTTCATCTTAACCACTAAAATGAATTAGCCTAAGTGGATATACCTAGTTTTGGAGACAGTAGACTTCCGATGCTTTACTAAATAAAGGGGAATTAGGGCTTTAGATAGTCTGAAACGGCTTATTTTACCTTTTTATGAGCTTTGATTGTTTTAAAATACTTTATTTGCCAAATAGTTGGCTGAATAGTTTTTTCTATTTTACCAAGATGCATTTTATCCTTTATTTACAGTTCTTTACCTCTTCAACACCTTTTTGTATACCATCAACACCACAGTAAAACTTATCACCAGACTTAATGCAACACATCACACGTGTATTATTTAAAATATAATAACCTCCTGTTGATGAGCACTGCGCATTTGCATAGTTACATTCTATACTTTCAGCTTCTGTTCTAAGATTAACATAAGTCGTCTCTAGATTTGTATAGTTCTGTTTTAATTCATCATACAATTTCTGAGCAGAATTTAACTCATCAATTTTTTGGGACAAATCAGCTGAAAGCATACTTTTTTCATTGCTACATACATTTAACTGTGGTTGAATGATATTCACTAGATTTTGACTGTTCTCAACCTCAGTTCTTGCCGCTTCAAGATTTTTGTTGCAAGTCTCGGTGTCAGCATTTTTCAGCTCAACTTCTTTTTGAAGTTCGTTAATTTCCGATTGTAAATCATTTACCTTTGATGTATAGGTAGTATAACCAGTAATCGAAGTTCCGGCAAATGCTAGAAGAATAAACATTACTAATAAAAGAGTCCATTTACTCCTATTTTGTAACATAACATTTATCCGATTTTTAATTCGGTCAGCATTAGTTTTAAACATCATTTTATCCCATAATGCATTATAATTAGATTATTGATTTACCTTCTTAATTCTTTTATCACCCTTTCTTTAAAACTATCCAAATCTTTAATTGCTATTTTCCCACCAGCGGCAGGCCCGTGTCCACCACCTACACCCATCTCTCTAAGCAACTTACCTAAATTAATCGTACCTTTCTGATGCCTTGCATGTATTTTATAAAAATTATCAGTCTTTTCTAGCAAGAAAATTATCTTGTCTGGGTATTTTGTTGCAGTTTCTGTAGCAATTGCAGATCCAACTCTTTTGATATCATTGGATATAACAGAAAACATCAAATTCACATCGTCAAACTTTTCTACATTCTTCCAGAACAGCTTCTTGGCATCTTCATACAATTTCTCATATCTTTTGTAGCCCGATTTTATTTTTTTGTTCCCCACAAGTTCCTCAAGGTTGTTAGATCCTATCAATATCTTCAGCAAGGAGCCAAATCCAATCCCGGTCGCAGCGCCAACAGTTACGATAACGGCCTTCCCGTATTTTGTCTTCCACATATCCCGCTTGTCAGCAACTTTGAAATATCTGTCAAGCAAATCCCTGCAATCTTCATACCCGTAATCTCCAACAGTGCCGATGACAGCCAGCCATTCTTTGTCACTAATCCCAACCAATTGCGAGAAAAATTTGTAGACGACATAAGTTGCCGGCTGGTAAATTTTCTCATCCTCAAGCCTCGGATTTATGTAGACTATTTTTTTGCTTAACTTCTCATCAACAGTCAGATGATGGTCTATGTACAAAATTTCTTTCTCCATCTTGTTTAATTCTTTGAATAGAAGATCAATTCCGATGTCAACAATGATCGCTTTGTCGTACTTTTTAATCGCCTTTACAATCTCATCACTTTTTTCAGTCGTACCAGTTACTATTTTGTCTATTTTTTTCCCCATTCTCTTCATTGCAATAGAAATAATCGCTGCAGAATAGCTCCCATCTGCATCTTTGTGATGAACTAGAATCAGGCTGTCGGATGGTTTCAGATTTTCTAGAAATTTCTTTCCCTCAGCAAACATATCATTTATTTTCATACAACTGTGTAGTTGAATTAGAATCTTATTCTTTACTTTCTCTTAATTTCTTTACAGTTTCTTCGTCCAAAACAACAATCGGCATCGAATGGCCTTTGTGGCCGCCTTCTACATTATGATGGAATTCCACAAGGGACAGCATGTTGTCCACATGGTGAAGTATAAGCGCTTCGAAATTCCTAGGCGGTGTCGGCCCATGCTCGCCGAAGTGGCTTGCAACTATATGTATCACTCTTTCAGGAAAATCTCTGAAATAAAGTTCTGCGGCTCCAAGGAATGAATGGTCCAATAAAATGCCTGTATGTTCAGGATCACCGTCACTATCCAGCTTCCATTCAAAAAGTTTCATCATGTCATGCAAAATCGCACCCGCAATCAAGTGGTCCTTGTTTATTTTAAGGCCGTAATTCTTCTCGGCAACTTCGGCGGTCTTGATGCACAATTCCGTCACAGATATGGTATGCTTTAAAACATCCCGCTGGGCAGTGCCTATATTGCCAACTGTGAACGGAGTCTTTGCCCTCTTGATATCCTCCTTAGGGTATTTTTTGAAATCCCTATGCGACAAGCTAGGATTCTTTAAAAAGTCAACTACCTTTTTCCTCAATCCGTTATCTTTGATTTGGTTGGCCAATTCTATTATTCGATCCATGATTATCCAAATGAAACGCTAAGTTTAAGACACTTTGCTTCTTATGCGATTGGCAATGTCATTCATGTCCTTATCAGTCATCTGGGCCGTCTTGTGCAAATCAATTAACGACCCATGTCCATCATTTTCGTACCTAGGAACAACCCAGACATGCGCATGCGGCACTTCATCGCCGATTGTAATCAAATGCACCAATTTTGGCTTCAAAGCTTTCTTAACACCGTCAACAACTTTCTTCACAATATTGAAGTATCCTGTGAAATCATCCACATCATATACCCACCTGTAATGCTTTTTGGGGATTACTTGAATATGGCCAGGAGTTCTTGGAAACTTGTCAAGAAACGCCAGATAATTTTTATCCTCGTAAACTTTGTAGGAAGACAATTTACCTTCT
>CAYITO010000011.1:0-3303 GCA_964366355.1 uncultured archaeon | reverse complement strand
TTATCCAAACAATGCGCTTAATCCCGCAGCCGCCTCTTCGCTCTTCTTTTCTGTATCTTCCTCTTTCTTCTCGTCTTTCTTTGTTTCTGCCTGCACAGGAGCAGAGCTGACAATCGCGGCTTGCTTTACCAATTCGTCAATGTTTTGTCCTTCAAGGCTGGCAACCAAAGCTTTTAATTTCACGTCGTCTACAGAACTTCCCACACTTTGCAATACTTTTTTCAGATTATCCTCTGTTATTGGTTGCTTCGCGTCGTGAAGCATCAATGCCGCGTATACTTCTTGCATTTTTAACCGCCTAACTTATTTTGAATTGCCTTAGCTCGCTGATAAGCTTTGGCTAATATGTATCCAACTGTCTCTTTGGTAGGATAAATAATATTTACCGAAAGATTTAAAGCTTGACTAAATGCCTGTTTTACTTTATTTACGTAGTTGTCCCCGACCAAACTCAGAACATCCTTTTCATAAATGAAGCCCTCATCGTGCATCGCAACAACATTAAGTCCAATCCTTTTCGTCTGGATTTTCAATTTTCTGAGAATCGAGGCCAAGTCCTTTGATACAACATCGCCGCTCTTTGCGACAACCTTGTCCCTCTTCACAGCAACCTTCCCGTCTTCAACACCCGCAACTATTCCAACTTTACCAAATTCGCTTATCACAGGTCCTGGCATCAAACTAGTAGGGCCAGCAGTTATCAGTATCTCATCATCGACTATATCGCCTTCCTTTGCAAATGTCAATGACTTCAGTTTATCAATCTTCGTATAAAACTTGAATGCACCAACATTGCTTAAGACAAGTCCGGGCTGCGACGGAATTGATTTCTCCAGCTCGCCAACCTTGCTATTCTGCATTTTCTTCAGTGTATGCAGCAACGTAGACTTCTTGACAACTTTCAAAACAGCAATATCCCGTATACTTTTCTTGATTTCCTGCATCTGCTTGTTTGGAAGCTTGTGCAAATCCAGAATGCCAATTGTCTTGTGCGAGTTGAGCATCTTTTCCAATTCATCAACTTTCTTCAATTTTTCTTCTTTCACCATTTTCACACCTCTATCTCAACCGGCTCCCCCATCGTCAGTTTAACATACACTTTTCCTATATTCGCCCTGCCCTTCGGCAGTCTTGTTTCCAAAAATTTCAATACCGACTTGACATTCTCAATTACTTCCTCGTCTTTCATATCCTCCTTTCCAACCTTACACTGTATGACAGGCGAATCCTTGATTCTTATCCTGACACTTTTCTTCAAAATTTCCACAGCGCTCTTGACATCAGACGCCAATACCTTAGGCATTCTCCCGCGAGGAGCAAGCAGCTGACCCAAAGATTTACCAACCAACGGCATCAGTTTTGCTTCAGCCAAGAAAAAGTCAATATCTTTCAAAAGGTTCTTCGCAGCACGTTTGTCTTTGGCAAGTCCCTCTATTTCGGATGAGCTTATGGTTGTGGCATCCAAGTCTCGAACAATATCTGCAAAAACGCCAACCTTCGAATATCCACCCCACCCATGCGGAAGTTTGAACTCGTCATTTATCTTGCTTTCGGGCTTCTTCAAATCAATGCCGTTCAACTTAACTATCAAACCGAATGTTTGAGAAAAATTCCTTTTCTTCTGGGTTTTAAGTTTTTTGATAGCTTCTATAATTTTTTCGGCCATAGAAGACCTCCTGCCAAGGCAGTAAAAATTGATTACTTGTTTCAAGTATTTAAAGCCATTCATTGAATACTGATTTTATGATTCACCATCCAGGAGAAGTTTTGGAAATTATCAGGCCAGGCGATTCTGACATCAAGTCCGCGGATGAAGACACACTCGCAACTCTGAGAATGTGGGACGATAACATATTGACGCTTGTTGTAGATCCTAAAATTTCCAGCAATGTCAGCATCGGAAACAAAGTTTTGGTTGACTACAGGCCGGTAGAGTTGCCGACGAATGCAAACATGCCTGTTATCGCCAAGCAACGTATATCAAAGGTCCTCAAAGGGAAGCGTGCGGAAACTATCTGGAAGGAATACAGGAAAGTTTTCGAGCAACAAACGCAGAGACAGTCACAAACAGCGGTTCAAAGGCCGCCAGAAAGTTACATAGGCTGATTATCCCAATAAAGAGTCGAACTTACCTTCGTCGATTTCTTTTATCATTTCTTTAGGTCTCTTGCCTTCAACCAAGACACCAGCCATGCTATTTGCAGTGCCGATTACCTGTTTGACAGCTGCCTTTAGATTTTTTGCTAACATAGATTCTTTTTTCATCTTGGCTATCTTCACAACCTGATCAAAACTCAAATCGCCTACAGAAGTTTTCCCCCCGGCCTTTTCCTCGTCAGTGATTTTCGCCAATTCTATTTTCAATTCCTTCTTGATTACACTGGAAACCGGCGGTGTTCCGACGGAAATTTCGTACGACTTCGTATCAGTATCAATCTTTAGTTTCACCGGCACCGACATGCCCGCATAATCTTTTGTCTTGTCGTTTATTTCCTTGAATATCTGTCCGACATTTAGTTTGTACATCGATAATTTCGGCGCAGTGGTCGGGCCAGGCGCGGCCTTACCGCCTTCTACTAGCAAATCAATCGTTTCTTGCCTCCCCATAAAATCACTTATTTTTTCGCCTTTTCTAAAACTCTGATAAATTCAACCGACACAGTGACAGGAATCGGAACTGCAACCTCCAAAAGTTCAATCGTGCATTCACGCTTCACCTTGTCATGTCTTGTAACCTTGCCCTTTTCTCCCTTGAACGGTCCACCGATGAGTTCCACCAAATCACCCACATCAAGTTCAACCTGAACTTCCTTCGGCTGCAAATATTTCTGTATATCCTTCACCTCAATTGGTTTCTTGATCAACCCTCTGACATGCGGCAATTGCTGCACGGCTTTTTCAACCTCTTTGATATCCCCCTCTACAAACAAATATCCCTTGATCTCTTCCGGATGGATTATAGACTGCAAGATTATGCCCTCTGCTCTCGCCTTTGCTACTATTGAATCGGCAACCAAATTCTCCCTGCCGACCACGGTTTTTACAGTGTATATCATCCAATCATCCTATGAAAACAGTCGATATCAGGTAAAGCGCAAAACCAATCGCGCCTATTATAAAAATACCAATTCCACATATCTTGGCCGTAAAGCTAAACTCGCTTCTATCAGGCTTCCTAGCTATCTGTAGCACACGTCTATAATTCTCTAAAGTTTCCTTTATTTTAAATACCATGCCAATCAGCAGAATCTATTCTATGAATTCTACACCTAAGAACTTTTCCATTTCCTTCTTTTCATGCTT
>CAYITO010000010.1:0-22420 GCA_964366355.1 uncultured archaeon | reverse complement strand
TTGTATTATCAAAAATATGTTAAAAATGATCAATGAAGAAAGAAAAATTGCAATATTTAACGATGTATAAAAGGAACTAAGCATGATAAAAACTATTGCTGGGCTTAATCCATGATAAATTAGATCTAAAGGTGGCCTAGACTTAGCTTTAATGAAAAATGAATATGTCACTGAAATTGTAATCAAAATTAGGGAAAGGGGGAATAAATTAACGGGTAGTAAAAATGCAGAAACAATTGAAAGTAGAAAAAATAAAATTGAGAGTGTTTGTGCGAATGGTAAGCTTATTTTTTTCCTAGCAATAGGATTGCCTGATTTTTTGTTCAATTTGTCTATGTTTATGTCGGATATGTCATTGACTATAAAAGTAAATGAAGTTATAGAAAAGATAAAAAATAAGAAGGGTAAGAGGGTTGTATCTAAAGAGAATGAAAGCAAGAAGTTTGCAATTACAATGGCTAAAATTATGAAAATTTGATCGCGTAGTCTTATAAATTTAAAAATTGTTCTGAGCTTGTCCATAAGTTTAATGTATTATTACATACTTTTTAAGCTCATCTTATTGATTTGTATTGATCGGTTGTATAGCCTCGACCAGTCAGATAGAATTTGAAGAAGTTGAAAAGATACGAGATAAATGCATTAGCTGCTCCCCATGATTTAATTCTTCTGCCTGAAGTTAATGCAAAGGTATCCTTCAGCATCACTATCTTCCCTAACTTATTAGCACGAAGTGAAAAGTCCACATCCTCAAAAGTATGCAATCTTTCATCAAATCCCCCGATACGTTCAAAAATAGACTTCCTATAAATGCAACAAACTCCAGGTATGCTTGCCTTGTTTAGCTTTATAGTCAGCTTCATGAATTTGTTATAAAACTTGTATAGCCTTCTTATCGATCTATCAGATTCAATAGGATACAGTTTGCATGCTGCACCTACAATATTTTTATTTTTAAAGATTTTCACTATGCCAGAAAATAGATTTGGTGAAGGTATGGTATCTGAGTCAATGAACACCAATATTTTTCCCTGAGCTTTCGATGCGCCTACATTTCTTCCTATAGCTATTCCTTTATTTTTGACAATGATGACATTTTTTGTGTATTTTTTAGCGATTTCCACAGTCTTGTCTTTACTCATTCCATCTGCGACGATGATTTCATATTTGCCACTATAACTTTGATTCTTTATTGCCTTTAATGTATTTTCAATGTAGTTTTCTTCATTCAACGACGGAATGATAACGCTTATAAATGGGTACTTCATAAATTAAAAGATTAAGTTGTTTATTTAAATTTGAAGTGATTTCATGGCATCATTCATCTATATCACATTACTTTCAATTTTTATTATTTTGCCAACCATAATTGTGATTTTAAAGAATAGGAAATTTCTATCAAAGTATAAGCTTGTAATCTTTTCTAGTTTAATAGTATTTCCAACTAGTATGCTATGGGATTACATAGCAACTAAAAATAGCATATGGTATTTTGTAAACTTTTTAGATATATGGGTATTGGGGTTGCCTATAGAGGAAATAATTTTCATGATTTCTTTAATACTTTTTGTTTCTTCTATAACTTTAATTATTTTAAAGAAGAGATAGTATGACTTTCGGAAATTTCACATATTTGGCATATATGGCAATATTCAGCTGGCTGCCAATTTTATTACTGGTCATTTTATATAAAAATTATGTCAAAAAAAATTCTTCTATAATATTTAAAACTTTTCTAATAACATTTCCTCCCGTGTTGATTTGGGACGGTCTTTCTATCTACAATAAAACATGGCAATACAGCTCAGACAAAATAGTGAACATTTATGTTTCTGTAATGCCTATAGAAGAGATATTGCTTGTAGCATCGTCTATAATCGGCATCTCGGTAGTTACAGTCTTATTTTATGAATATTTGCATAAACATAAGATAATTAAATAAATCTATACTGTTATGTAGTATTTGACACATTATGATTGAATTAAAATTGTTGAAGTATCAGCGTCTAATCAACAAAGAATTAAAAAATTTTATTGGCAGGCATTTGGTAAATATACCATCCGAATGGAATAAACAATTTAACAAAGAATTAAGTAGTTATTTGATAGCGGGTGGTAAAAGGTTACGACCAGTGCTGGCTACAATTATTTATGAAGGTATAGGTGGTAAAAATTTGTCTTCATTTGCTAAACTTTCTTTGTCGGCGGAAATTTTACACAACTCTACATTAATTCATGATGATTTAATTGACACGAGTGATATAAGAAGAAATAAAAGTTCTTTCCATAAGAGATTTGAAGTATTGTTTAATAAGAAAATGATTAACAATGCAAAAAAGGAATCTGAATCCATGGCAATTCTTGCTGGGGACTATTTGATTTTTCTAGCGCTTCAATGCATATTAGACTCGGATTTCTCGGATGAGAAAAAACTTTATGTAATAAAAGTTATACGAGAGACGTCTGAAACAGTGATTCGAGGCCAGATTTTAGATGATGAGATGGAATACAGCAATGCTACAGAAGCCGATTATATGAAATTAATAGAAATGAAAACTGCGAGTGTATTTGAATATTCGACTAAAGTGGCTACAGTATTGGCGGATGCGAAAGATGGGATATCTCATGTGCTATGGAATTATTCAAAAGCAGTCGGCTGTGCTTTTCAAATTCAAGATGATATATTGGGGATTTTTGGAAAACAAAATGAATTAGGTAAGCCATTAACCAGTGATTTAGCAGAGGGAAAAAAAACTATTTTAATACTAAAGGCATATGAAAATGCCAATGGTATGCAGAAAAACATTCTGGATAGAATTATTGGTAATAAAAATGTAAACTTGGACAATGTTGAAGAGATCAAAAAAGTCTTAAGAGAGACTAAAGCCTTGGATTATGCAAAGGGACTGGCAAACAATTATGCAAACGAGTCAATAAATTTGCTAAAACCATTGAAAGGTAAGATAAGCGATGATGCTTATAACATATTGTACAAATTGCCGACATTGATAATCAGTAGGAACTATTAATGAAAAGTAAGATCACTCATTTAACATGTTTCTTTTAATAATAACAAATAGTTATCATGAAATTATTTGGCTTACGAATAATTAGACCAGTAAATTGTATATTTGTTTTTTTATTGACTATATTCGCATACAATATTAGCCTAGGTCATATTGATGTTAACTTAGCTGCATTTTTAGCCGCACTATCAAGTTTTCTTATAGCAAGTGGTGGGAACACTCTAAATGATTTTTTTGACTATAAAATTGATCTAAAAAATAAATCTTATAGACCTATTCCAAGCAAGGATATTTCAAGAAGAGAGGCATTTGTCTTGTCATTAGCACTTTTTGCTTTAGGATTAATTGCAAGTTCATTTGTCAATTCCAATGTGTTTATGATTGCAATTGTGGCAACTATGGTTCTAATTGTATACGGATTCAAGGGGAATTATTTGGGGCTTTCAGGGGATATTTTGATATCATTTCTGACTGCATTGGTATTTGTGATGGGCGCATTTGCTGCATCAGATAAGATCCCATTTAGTATTTTTTTGATTGCCACGGCCGCATTTACAATCAACCTAAGCCGAGAGGTTGTAAAAGACATAGAAGATTATGAGGCTGATAAAGGGCATAAGATAACGTTGCCCCAAAAAATTGGTAAACCCAGAGCAGTTGTAGTTGCACTGACATTTTTAGTCGCAAACCTTTTTGTCGTATACATCTTGCTTTCAATTTATTTTACTGGTATTGTCTTTCTTCTTTCGATACCGGCAATTGCGCTGTTATTTAACAAAGTTATCAATTATCTGAAAGTACCTAATGAGAAGAATGCGAAAAGGGCGCAAGCAATAATAAAATTGATGATGGTAGTGGAGTTTGTGTTTGTATTTCTAGATAGATTAGTTATAAATCTAAGTGTATAAAAGAAGCGTATGAGAACTGGCAAGATATGCATTTTACTGGATCCTGATAAACCGCAAGTGTCAAATGTATTCAATGCGTGCATTCGATTAAAAGAGATCTTCGATAAGAGATTTCTAAACAAGTTTGTAGAATATTGGGTTGGGGGAACGAATTCCAGTGGATATGATGTGAGAAAATGGTTGAAGAGGCTTAAAGATGAGGGTCTAGGTCAAAGATTGATTTATCCCGGAAAAATTACCCATTTGCTCGGCTACAAGTATACCAACACCATTCTTGTGCCAAACTTGCTCAATTGGACTAATTTTGGAACATACCTCCACTGTCTATTGGGAATTTCGCTGGCAAAATTCTATGAAAGAAAGCAGTTATTCGGTTATCTTGTGATGTCAAATGGGAGTAGTGTGGGTAGGTTAATTGGTGCCAAGAATTTATCAAACAAAGAAGCGCTTGAGATTGTAAAAAAATTCTTGAATAGAAACGAAAGTAGGGTTGTTTATTTAGAGGCTGGATCTGGCTCAAAAAAGCCTGTGGATATAAAATTAGTTGAAAGGGTTTCGAAAATAATGGGCAATTATTCGTCTGGTAGTTTAATTGTAGGCGGGGGTATTCGAAATGCAGGAGAGGTAAAAAAATTGTTTGCTGCAGGTGTAGACAAAGTGGTTGTAGGTACGGTGCTAGAACAAGATGGTATGGAAAAGAGCTTGGCTGTAATGAAAAGTTTGATTAGGCCATTTGAAACTTAAAAGCTCATAAAATAGTGAATAGATAGTTCATTATTATGGTTTTACTTGATGCTATTCGAGAACTGATGTTAAGCCTAGGCCCCTTGGGTATTTTTGTAGGCATGTTTTTAGAATCTAGTATATTGCCCATACCATCGGAAGCTGTGTTGGTAGCGGCGGGTCTATTAGGATTTTCTATTGTCGATATAACGATTTTTGGCGGGTTGGGTTCTACTACAGGAGCAATAGTTGGATATTACATAGGCCTCTATGGCGGTAGACCATTCCTAAACAAATATGGCAAATATTTTTTGGTTACTTCTGATAAGCTAAAATTTGTTGAAATTTGGTTCAAAAAATGGGGGGCTTATTCTGTTTTGGTAAGCAGATTGATACCGTTTATTCCATACAAAGTTTTTTCTATTGCCTCAGGTATAGGGAAGATAAAATTTTCGACCTTCGTCATCTTCACACTAATAGGCTCTATACCTAGGTCATTTATTCTGGGATATTTTGGCTCATTACTCTATACTACACAGAACATAATTATCATGGCATTTGCAATTATTTTGGCTATAGTTATACCAATTGTCATTCTTAAGTTTTGGAAAAAGTAATAGCCCCGTGCAGATTCGAACTGCAGTTTTCAGGTATCTTCATCATATTTTATCTGAGCTTTAGCTAGATACCAAAGCCTGACGTCCTTGACCATTGTCCTGGATGTTCCATCTAGACGACGGGGCTATTTAATTGATAATGCTTTGTTGCAGTCTTAAATCTTTTTAGCGAATTGCTTAGCATAATTAAATCTTTGGATAAAAGTTATGAAAGAAAGGAAGGCTGCCAATAAAAGGAGATAGTTTGACAATATTTCGAATCCTAAGATTGTAGAAATGAGTATTATATAAAAGAAAATCAGCCTTTCAGATCGCTCAAAAATCCCCCCCATCTTCAAGGCTGCTTCGTGGCTTAAAGTCTTAGAATGATCGGCATATGATTTTACGTAGGGGATAATCATTGAAAAAAATAGTAAGGCAAAAAGTGTTGGTTCCTTTGGTATTCCTGGGAATGGTAAAAAAAGGAATGATGCAATGAAAAGGAATTCTACTATTCTATCTGACACGCCGTCCAAAAAGAATCCGAAATTTGTTTTCTGTTTTTTAGTTCTTGCAACTGCCCCATCCAAAGCATCGAATAATCCAGAGACTAAAAACAGGAAAAGTCCTACAAATAATTGGTTGGAATAAATAGCGAAAAAAGCTAATAGGGCCAAAAAGATTGATGAAATGGTGATTTGATTTGGTGTAAAGGGTATATTTTTAGCGAAATTTTCAATTAAATTTTTTGCAAATCGTGCATATGACGTTTGTCTTAGCAAAATTATCATCTGTCGGTTTTATTTTCTAAAAATTCTTCAAATGCTCTTTTTGCTTCCTCGTCTTTCATTTGCTTAGGAGGATGTTTCATCAAAAATGCTGAAGCTGAAGTTAAGCAGCCTCCAATTTTTCTATCTAGACCTAACTTTAGAGTTCTAATTGCATCGGCTGCTATACCGGCGCTATTGGCCTTGTCATCAACCTCAAGTCTAAGTTCAATACTGTATCTTCTATCTGCCCACATATTTCCTTCGAGTCTAATAAACGCTAATTTGGTATTGCCCAAAAATGGAATAAAATCGCTTGGACCAACATATATTTTATTTTCTGGAACTCTTTTTCTAAGTACACTTTGTACAGCTTCGGTCTTACTAATTTTTTTACTTTCAAGTCTTTTGCGCTCAAGCATTCCTAAAAAATCAGAATTTCCACCAACATTTATTTGATAAGTAGAATCGAGCAAAGTGTTTCTTGTATCAGAAAGTTGTGCTAATGTTCTGTGAACAATAGTTGCACCTATTACACCTTTGATATCATCACCAATTAAAGGCAATCCTTCTTTTCTGAATTTTGATTCCCAGTTATTATTGCTAGCAATGAATACTGGCATGCAATTTATAAATCCACAATTGGTTTTCAGTGCGATTTCAGCCCAGAATTCTGTCGCTTTTTGACTTCCAACTGGTAAATAATTTATCAGCATCTGAGTCTTACTGTCTTCTATATTTTGAATGATTTCTTTTTCTAGATTAGGCAATGGCTTGTTTTTAACAGGTTTTACTAAATTTTCGACGTATATACCAACCCCATCTAGCACAGGAGATTCATGAACAATAACCCTGCTTTTAGGCATCTCTTCTTTATCAACCCAAAAAACTTTGTTTGGTTCGGCATAAGTGGCTGTATGTAAAGAGCTACCAATCTTATTGGCACCAACATCAAACGCTGAAGTAAATTCAATATCAAATATACTATAATCACCTATCCTTTCCATCGCACCCAAAATTTTTGGATCTTTCTTCTTCTTGTAATATCCGATGCCTTGGTAAAGGCCGGCAAAACAATTTCCAACCCCGATTATTCCTGCTCTTATTTTAGACAAAGTCAACACTCTTATTTGGTTATTTATTGTATAGTATTTAAATTTTGATAATATGCCAGCATGGTATGTTCACGTTATTGCCAATTTGCTAATTTTTGTTCCTCTTTTGACAGCCTTGAATGCCATGTCTTTCGATTTGCTGCTTCTAATTATAGCATGGGGGGTGTTAATAGACTTGGATCACTTGATCTACTATTTCTACAAGTTGCATACTCTTAATTTCTTTACAGTGTTGGAATATTCAAAAAAGGATTTCAAGGCGGACAGACCGCATTTCTATCTGTTTCATACATTTGATTTCTTCATAATTTTTGGCGTTGTTCTATATTTAGAAAATTTTGATATTGTTTTGAGCTTGTTGTTTTTGACAGGATTGGTTCATTGGATTATGGATTCTATTAGGCACTATTTGCATCATAGAAACTTTTCGTGGATAAAATATTATTCGGTACTTTATTTTCTAAAGAAATAAACTTCTATACGTGGTTGGATGAAATTTGATCTGCATTCGCACACAGTCTATTCATCAGAAAGTAAATGGCCATTTGAGTCTATTATAAAACCTTTACAAATGATTAAAACTGCTATAAAAGTTGGCTTGGACGGAATTGCAGTTACAGATCATGACACACTAAAAGGTGCGATAGAGTGCATGAAAATAGTAAGGAGAAGGAAGCTATCTTTAAAAATTATACTAGGCGTGGAGATAACAAGTGAGATTGGTCACATACTTGGATTGAATATAGAGGATTGGGATGTAAGAAGGGGGATGGGTATTGAAGAAACTATAGATGTTGTTAAAGAAAGGGGGGGTATTGTGGTGCCTGCTCATCCTTTTGCGTCGAATCCTTTCAGAAAAGGTGTTAGGGAAGATATTGGAAAATTTGATTTTGATGGCGTTGAAGTATTGAACTATCATACAAGCAGGGAAGATAACGAAAAGGCGCTTAGAGCAGCTAGAAAAATTGGTTTGGGTATAACTGCTGGGAGCGACTCGCATATAATTTCAGATATTGGAAATGTATGGGTCTTTTCAGATGACGACGATATTATCAATAGTATTTTAAAGGGTAGGACGAAGGTAGTTGGAAACGAAATGTCAAACCTTGGTCGCTACACTTATCAATTGAACAAAATTTTGCAACTTAGTAGAATTTTTTCAGCTTAAAAATAAAGTCAAAGCTGTTTGTTAAAATGCGCAATGATAATGTGCCTGCTAAGACTAGGACAATAAAAGTTGTTGGAAAATTAATGTAAATTCCCAAAAACAAAAGTGCGCCTACGACAAAATCCAAGTCATCAAAAATAAACCAAGTTTCACCACTTTTCAAGCCAATCCTCCTCTTGAAGAAACTTCGAATCAAATCTCCGACCATAGCCCCCAACCCTGCCAAAAATCCGAAAAACACGGCTTCGTGAGTAGTAGAAAAAACATTGGCCATTAAACTTATTAGATAACCCACAATAATTCCAACTGTCACACCGGCAATAAACCCCAAAAATGTTTTGCTGTTTCCGAATATCCTTCTTCCGTCAATCCAAGCTAAATTCAAATCAAGTGGTATAGCTAATGGTTTCAGAAAATTTATCTTAACCGCCCAAAAAGTGAGAAAGGTTGAGAAGTAAGCTGGTAGAATCAAAATTAAAAGGCGCGGCATGTTGAGATAATTTATAATCCAAAGGATGCCTAAGGTCAAAAGAAAAGATATTATTGCTATAGCAAGCAAGACCTTGTAAGGAACTTTTATTGCCTGCCCCTTGAAAATGACAAGTTTCATCGGTTTCTTCATGTTAATATATTAATCTTTTAGATTGCGATAAAAGTATAAAAAGTAATATGGGTAATGTGTTTCTATGCCAGTAATAGGATGTTCGATAAAATCAATTATAGCCGAAAAGAAGAAGCCTGTAGTTGATATGATGGACATAAACTCTGTTGCACGGGTGACATCTGTCGAAGAAAAGGAGATAGATTTGGTTGGCAAACAGTCGACATTGCTAATAGGATTTGAATTTGAGACTTCTTACAAACCAGAAATTGGTAATTTCAAGTATATTGGAGATCTCATCTATACTGCGAAAAACGAAAAAGACATATTGAAAAGCTGGAAGAAGGATAAGGCATTGCCAGTAAAAATAGATATAGAAATAAAGAATTTTTTGTTGAAAAAATGCTTAACTCTTGGAATTGACCTGGCTGACGAGTTGCAGTTGCCCCCCCCTGTAGTCTTTCCTGCTATTGTACCAACTGATGATAAGACCAAATATATTGGCTAAAGTAGAAAATTAATTATGGCAGTTGAAGCACTTCTGGTATTATTAAAAGGTTTAATCAGCCAATATGGCTACATAGCACTATTTTTTTCAAGCATTGTTTCGGCCGCAACAGTAATCATCCCAGTCCCATTGTATGTTTTGATATTCTTCGCTTCAAACGTAGGGCTTAATCCTTTAATTGTCGGCATTGTATCTGGAATTGGTTCTGGTTTGGGTGAAATAACGGGTTATTGGGTGGGTATGGGTGGCAGAAAGGTGCTTGGCAAGAAAATAAAAAAGATACCTAAACAGATTCACAATATTAACAAATTAATCAAAAAATATGGATTCTTCGGAATATTCGCATTTGGTTTGTTGCCTCTTCCGTTTGATGTAATTGGCATAATTAGCGGCGCAAACCATTTCGGGTTGAAGAAATTTTTGCTAGCTGCAATCTTGAGCAAGATAATCAAAACTCTTTTGATAGCATATGCAGGGTCTTTTACGCTGCCATTTATAGAATATTATTTGAATCCTTTTGTACAGTGATGACATTTGGCCAAATACAAACAAGTGATAGTAATCAGAAAGGATATAGAGATGGGTAAAGGAAAAACTATTGTCCACGGAATACATGCAGCGCTGGGGGCGGTTAGGCTGGTTGATGAGAAGATAATTAGGGCATGGGAAACTGAGGGCGCAAAAAAAATTGTAGTAAAGGTGAGGGATTTAAAAGAATTATCTGATGTACACAAGAAAGTCAAGGAGAAAAAGATGCCATGCTTCCTTGTCAGAGATGCTGGCTTGACCCAGTTGAAAGTCGGAACCATAACTGCTTTGGGCATAGGGCCCGTTGAAGAGAAAAACATAGATAAGATAACTGGAAAGTTGAAACTACTCTAGCAGCTCAAATGTTTCAACAAATCGCGTTCATCCTGCAGGCCTTCCAACAAAACATTTTCGTTGATCAAGATTGCGGGTGTTTGTCTAATTTTATAATTTTCTTTTAAAACATCTATAGTGGTTATATTCAGATCAAGCGGGAGTGGAATAAGCATGGCATTTTGCCCGCATTTTTCTTTTACATCCAACAAAACTGCACTCTGCACCTTTTGCTGTATGGCCACAGTCTCGTTGTAGTATGAATAGAAGTAGACAAGTGTGGAATAATTTGCGTTGCATGTATTTCTTATGTCAATGCTGTTAAACCAGAACTGCGTTTGAAGCAGGGCGTATCTGCTTTTTTCCAATATAAGCGAGGGGGCGAACCGGTTCGTCTGTTCAAATCTGTCTATCTTTTGACCTTCCTTGAAAATTTTATCATTGAATTGTAGGTTGGCTTTAATTGCACTGTCGCATGATAAAGATCTGTTTAATAAATTGTGGAGTGAGACTTGCAGTCGTGCATCGTTCCAAAAAGTGTCTATCTCTGTCAGCCGGCTTTGAACTTCCTCGACCCTGTTGGTATCCAGCCAAATGCCTACAGAAATACCGATTGTAAAAAAGACAGTGGTGATTATTGCAGATTTTAAAAATACGTCCTTCTGCATTCTACCACTTAAATTTCTTTGTCGCATATCGCCAAATAGACTCGGCCAAGTTTACTGGGAATATTGTAATGTAGAACGTCAAGTAGATCAAATAGTCAAAAATATTTTTTGGTTTATGCTTTTCTTTTGTCAAGTCCAAACTAACTTTGACCCAAGTGGTTGACAATACAAATACCAAGATGCCGAATATTGTAAAAACATCTGGGACGATCCAAAATTGCCAATGCTTCAATGGATTCACGCCTACCATGGCGGCCTGCACGACGAAACTAAATTGGTTTGTGATATATCTAAAAGTTAAATACGCGAACAATCCCAATCCCAACAATGATAAAACATAAGATATTGAGAAAAATGGCCAGATAAAAGAACCCAATATTCCGTAATTACCTTTGAAGAATGTGTATTTGTATTTCATCATCGTCTGCATGCCCCCTATGTTCCACCTCATCCTCTGCCTCCACCACACTTTCAATTTGCCGGGAATGTCAGTATAGGTTTTTGCCTCCGTAGCCATCTTTATCTTGTAGCCTTTGCTCAAAAGCCTCCATGCAATTTCTATATCCTCGGTCATGTTCTTGGCGTCAAATCCGCCGACCTTGACCAAAACGTTTTTCCTGTAAAGACTGAGCGGGCCTGGCGTGACGTAAACTGCATCGAGAAATTCCAAAAGTTTCCTTGACCAGACTATCATTGAGTATTCCAACCATTGGAGAGTTTCAAGCAAGTTCCTGGGCTTGTTGGCGAAAATTGAAGTCGTGACGCCTGCGACCGAGTTGTCATTGAAAAATGGGATGGCTTTCAGCAAAGCATCTGGCTGTGGATGGGAGTCTGAATCTACGCAAGCAACAATCTCGCCTTTGGCTCTCCTCAGACCAAAATTCAAGGCTCTGGCCTTGCCGCCGTTTTTTTTATGGAAGACCTTAATGTTTTTAAATTTTTTCGCAACTTCATAAGTACTGTCTTCAGAGCCGTCGTCAACAACAATTATCTCCAGCTTGTCTTTTGGATAGTCTAGAGTGCTTAATGATTTTAAAGTGGATGAAATCTTGTCCTGTTCGTTGTATGCGGGGACTATGATACTGACAGATGGTAAATGGGATAATTGCGGAGTGAAATTCAGTTTACTTTTGTTCCTTTGGAAAAGCAGCAGGAAGACTAAGAGGAAATATGTAGTTACGGCTGCGAAAACTAGATAAAGAATGTCAACAATCGCTTCTGACATAGACAACCATCTTATTGAATAATTAAACCTCTATTCCTAAAATAACCATCAGAAATTTCACAGTTGCCAAATCCAAATTCCGATAGGGGGTTCTGGCATCGTTGCTGGGCAGGCCTGAAATGCGGATGACATGTCCAACTAAACTTACAGATGTTTCAGTTGAATATTTTGGATGAACTAATGCTATTATAGGGTGCTGTATTTTTCCAGGGAGGTTGTCATAAGACGTGACATTCATTGCATTGATAGTAACGTTTTTACCTAGGAGATTGAATAAAAGGCCCAGCTTGTAAGCCACTTCATAGCCGTTCGCACTATAGATCCCATTATCCCCCTCTACAGGCAGGAATACAATGGTGATGTTTTTTGCCAGTCCTCCCCGCAATTCGTAGTATATAATAGTCTCGCTTGGGTAAATTTGCACTTTTGATGCTTCTCTCAAATCTGCCCTGAAGTTTAGTGGTATTCCAAAGTAATCGTAGCTGTAAACCGGCTTGGGGGCATATGTATCTGCAAGATAAACTGCGATGATCAAGATTGAAAGTGCAGAAAGGAAAATGAGCTGGTTTTTAGTCAATTCTATCCTTTGTGCAGAGCTTTTACTAGCCATAAATACCATTCAGAATGAAATCGTTTTTCAAAAAATAAAAAAGGGGGGGAAAGTAAATCTTTTTCGCCCTTTATTTGGTTACGATTTAGCTTGGTGTAACTACTGGTGCGGCAACGGTTCCTGTTACGGTGACCTTGCTAGCTGTTACGCCTTTTAGATACTTGTCGTATTGTTGCAGGACGCTTGTTGCTAACCTTGTATTGTCGGCTTCCCAACCAGCTACTACTAATGCCTGTGCTCCCTTGGCAAATGAGTCGTCAAACACTTGTACAAGTGCTGTGTTTGAAGCAATGCCTGAGTTTGCACCGCATGCTGGATATGTTTTGCCCAGTGCCTCAGCTGTTAGCTTGTTGACACATGGACCGCCTACTAATACGAGGTCTTTTGCCTTCTCTGCAAGTCCTACTTCTGTATCCAATTTGGCTACGGCAGATGTTATTGGAGCTACCTTATTTACGGTTGTTCCTGCTGTTGTTGATGGAGTTTCTTTACCAACAGTTACTCTTGCTGTTAGTTCTTTTGCTGCAACTTTGAATTTAACCTTGTCTGCTGCTGCGTTAGCGTCTGGAGCTACTAGGATTACTCCGTTGTCATCCAAGACATCTTGAGATGACTTGCCTACGCTGTTTGCTCCTGTTTCTGTTGTGGCGTTGACATCGCCTGCTTCTGATGAAGCTGCTGTACCACCCAATCTAAATTCAGGTACTGTACCTGCATTCCAAACTGTTTTGTTCTGGAATGCAAATCTGACATTGAAATTGGCTGGATCCCCTACTGATACTCTGTTATTTCCGAAACTAGCACCGAATATCGTTGATCCATCGTAGGTCGGAAAGCCCAAAGCAGCAGTACCTATGGCTTGGTATAACGGTGTGAAGATTGTGAAGTTCAATCTCCAGTCACTCTTCTCACCAGAACCTCCATAGGAGAGTCTGTATGAGTAAGATATGTTCTGTGTTCCGTTGAGAGTAAGCCAAGCATACTCGCTTGTAACCGCAGTTACGTTTCGTTGACCTGCTCCTGATCCTAAAGTTGATGTTGATGGGTTTGTAGTTCCAGCACTTCCACCCGCACTTGCGTTTAGATCTGCTACTTTAACTCTGCTGTTTGTCGTGTCCCAGAAACCAAAGAACACTGGGTATGGTTGATCCACTCCAGCTCCTATTTGCTTTCCGAACAGAACATATGCTTCAGAGTATGCATTTCCATTGTTTGCTACTATCGAAGAAAGTTTAGCACCATTCTCGTCTACCGAACTTATCTTCAAACCATTCAAGTTGCTGCCTACCTGGTCTCCTGTGGAGTTGTAAGCAGACTGTGATGTTACTGGCTCTACAGTTACTGTCGCAAGTTTACTAGTACCGTAACCGACTAGTTTTACTTCACCATAGTCGTTCGGTAATTTTACGACACCACCAGCTTTTACATACTGGGTCGAAGTTGGTTGGTAGATTACTTCTACAATGGCGTTAGCAGCTAATTTACCTCTGTTTGCATTTGTGAAGTTGCTTCCAGCTACTCTGATACCCCAGTCTGTTGTGCCTGGGAATCGGTCACTAGCTGAGCCTGTAGATGTTGTGTCGGCGCTTGTATCATAAGTCTTCTCAGTTAAACCCTGAGGACCTAAGACCAAGTCAACTCCTACAACAGTACCGTCAGCCAACGCTCTTGCATCAGTTACCTGAACATCCAACTTTGTTGCTGTTGATGTCTTTATGTCACCTTCGTTTACCACCAAGGTGTCTACAGTAGTGCCTGATTTGTCTTGTATTACTATCTTTGCCCACTTGTCGTTGGACCCTAGAGTTGCATATGCTGTGTAATCACCATGTGTAACTCCTTTTGTTGCATCTGCTGTACCTACACTACCAGATAACATTACAGCTTTGTCTGTATTTGTACCGATTATTGAGAATGCTTTACCCAATAGCTCGATGTTAACCGGATATGTATAGTTCTTGTTGGAATCGTCACCAGTACCGGAAAGCTCTTTGTCGAAGACATATTGATATATTACGTCTCCAGACTCTACTTCCATGGTCAAAGTACCGTTCACTCCACTTGTACCATAGTCGTGCCTCATCAGTACTCCACCGAGATATATTTGCTCGCTGAAGTCATAGTTAGCCGACTTCCAAGGGAATGTTGAATCCTTTAGACCAGCCCAGTGGAAATTCTTGACTACGGCTCCGGCTGGAAACGCATTTGAATAATCCGTACCGCCTACCGATAGTCTGTCTCCACCACTAGCTACACCGATGCTGAGACCATCTTTGTCGAATGTTCCTGCTACGGTTGTTGTTCCTGCTATTGTTTCAGTTGTATATGATAATTCTGCCAATCTAGCCGCCAAATCAACAGCACCGACTACATCTGACGGTTTAGCGTCTGCACCGACTACTACGAAAGCGTCTAATGCGGAACCGCTAGCTGATGTTTGACCTAGGAAAGTTGGAAACGATCCTAGTTGTGTGGCAGCTAAACCAGCGCCAGCTAAGGTTGCACCAGCCATTAAGGCCGATAAACCTGTCGCAATCCATTTTTTAATTTGCATTTTTTTACCTCTCTTAATTCTTCACCGACTACTATAGCTTCTTGCGAAGTCGATAGCAATCAGTGCTTGGGGTTTTCTTTAATATGAACTATGTTCTATATACTATATAAGTATTGGTTGAAACAATTTACACAGCAAGAAAGAAGCTTAAAAAGTAGCATTATGTATGGGTATTATGGTATTAAAGTGCTGTTAATTGTTTCTAAAGTCAAAATTAGCCGTTTTTTCCAGAATAGAGACCTAAATTACCTTTTTAATTTTTGAATGTTATTTTGTCTTATGGAACCAGTTTTTTCTTGACTAATTTCAATTTATTGGTCCTGCCCAGTCTCTGAACCTCTATGAGGCCCCTTTGAGCCAAGCTTTTGACCACCCTACTTACCTTGGCTTTTGATAGATTGGTCTCCTGCACGACCTTCCTTTGGTTTACCTCGCCCTGATTAGTCGATATTATTTCTATCACCTTACGCTCGAACTCATCCAAAACCGACAAAACCAGCTGTTCAGACTTCTTCATGTATCTCAAAAGCAGGAATGCTATAACACCGCCCACTATAAGTGCGAATATCATAATCTTGCTTATGCTCAGCTGCTCTAGGAAGGGTGGGGGCAGTCTTTCGTATAGTACTTCTATCTTCAGGCCTTGGCTACTAGTTATGCCATTTAGGCTCCAAATAACGACATTACCCTCGCTGAGGATGTCAACGCTTTCAGGGAATGAGATTTTTCCGCCCTTTACGACAGCCATCCGATTAGGTAATCTCACAGTAGCAAACGCCCTATCTATATCTTCATTAATGGAAAAGTCATTGCTGAAAAAGAACTTGTCCTCAAGCTGTTTGACGAAATCAGGTGTTTTGTAGCCAAGGGTGACAGTCCTCTTTTCTTTAGTGAGGTTGAAATTACAGTTTATGCTCGTAGCTCCTTTTACAATTACATCACAGTTCACCGGCCCGGAATTGCTGCTTGCAGTGAAACCACTAACCCTGCCAATTATCGTGGTGTTAAACTTGCTTACAGGTTCCTTGAATGTCATAGTTAATTTGATGTCTGCTGTCCCATCATCGCTTAACACGGAATCTATGCTATAGTAGGCAAGCTGGGCATACCCAAGACCTGCGAGTGAAACAATCGCGAGCAAAAATGAAACTATCTGCAACTGTTTCATTTTCCCTAGAAGCATAAGATAAGCTTATATTTTCAATTTATAAATTCGTAACTAATTATGCAACCTATTTTCGAGTTGATATTACTATTCCGCCGGCACCACCAGCAGCCAGCTTGTGAAGAACATCTGCAACCGAATTCATTATAGCCTGTATGGTTTCAATTCCTATTGTCAAATCCTTAGGCTCAATAATTTCAACGCTTGAAGGTGCAAAATATATAACGGCAAACAACAATGTCTCTATATCCTTTGTAAGAAGTTCTACCTGTACTATTTTTGAAAAGGCCTTTTCTACTTTCCTGGGCGGATCTTTGACTTCCACAGTTTCCTCAAATTTTTCACTCAAAACATACGTGTTCTTGAGATTTTGCAGTGCTTTGATATGCTCCTTGAGTGTGTTTTCGGCCAATTCCCTATCAGCCGTCATTACTTCAAACCACATGACTGCCTTTATCCATCCCTTCTCCAACTTTTCCTTGATCTCTTCCTTTTCCAACATTCAGTCCACTACCAGATTTATCCTAACGCCACAGTTAGGACATCTATCTTTAACGAGGTTTATCTTCTTAACTGATGAGGCGACTCTATGAATCAAGGTCTCCCTGCAGTTATAGCAGTAGGTGCTCTCATCCTGGTGCTGGGGAACATTACTAATATATACATACCTCAAACCGGACTTTCTAGCCACCTCTGCGCACCTTTCCAGAGTGCTCATGGGCGTTTGCGGCAATTCTGTGAGATTCGGGTCCGGGATGAATTGCAACAAGTGAAATGGAACGTCACCGCCCAGCTCGCCATTTATCCAATCTGCCAGCTTCTCGCATAATTCTAAGTTGTCGCCGATTTGTGGAATTATTAAATTCGTTACCTCAATGTGGGCCCTGTGCTTCTTGAACAGCTTCAGTATGTCGTAAATGTGTTCAAAATCATGGAGTATGGTGAACTTCTTCATGTAATCAACGTCCCCTGAAGCCTTGATGCCAAAACTGACAGCATCCAAGTACTTGCACAGCTTTTTAACAGGATCTTTTGTTATGTAGCCGTTTGTAACCAAGGTTGTCTTTATGTTGCTTCTGTGGGCCAATTTGAATGTCCTGTACATGAATTCAAAATAGATGGCGGGCTCTATGTACGTGAATGTGATGGATTTGCAGTTGCGCTTTTCGGCCAGGGTTATTATGTCTTCCGGCGAATAGTTCTTTTCGGAAACTATCGGCAGTTTGTCATGGGCTATTTGCCACATCTCGCTGAACTGCGACGTTAAAACAGGGCCGCTGCAGGAGACGGATAATGTGTTGGAGCCTGGGTAAAAATGGAATAATGGTTTTTTTTCTATGTAGTCGGCGTCTGTTGCAACCACTTTTCCAAAATTCATGCTGTAAAGCTTGTTGCCTATGTTCTTTCTTACAAGACAGTATCCTACTTTGCCTTCAGGAATCGAACAGCCCTTGACGCACAAGCCACATTTTGCCTTTCCCCTCTCTTTAAGCCAGAACATTGCCTCCTGTAATTCCTTTGCCATTCCAATCCCCAAGTTAGATTATAAAATAGTTCTTCGTATTATTATAGATTAAACGCCTCAGTAGCTCAGTCGGCAGAGCAGCTGTTTCGTAAATTACCGAGTTAACAGCAGGTCATGGGTTCAAATCCCATCTGAGGCTCACCAATTTAAAGATTGAAAGATTATTGGTTGTTTATGGAAATTGTGTTGGGATTTGATTCGAAAAATATGCAGAAGCTTAAGGATGTTTTGCTTAAGGATGATGTTGTATCTAGGGCAAGCATTATTTTCAAGGAAGGCTCGATAATTGGCAAGAAGGGATATTTTTGTTATATTAGAGGGACTGAAGAACAATGTAAAAGGGTACTAGAATTAACTAAAGATTTAGTTACAGAAATTTCAGGTAAAGATAAGGAAGAGCTAATTAATAAGATAAAGGAAGAAGAAAATAAAGCTAGTGAAGGGATGGGTGACATCTTTGGTTGATGCGACAGTGGTCCAGCCTTTCGAACGAGCTGAAGGTCTAAGACACGAAAGTTAGAACTATGACTGTGTAGGCTTGCCAAATTTGCGAATAGTTCGTTACGGGGGTTCAAATCCCCCCTGTCGCATTTTATTCAATTTACCTAACTTTTGGCAAAAACTTATATTATCAGTAACGAAATAAAAATAAGATATAAAATGATTTTCGGCAAAAAAAAGAAGGTGGAAATGCCTATGGTTGAAGACGTTCCTGCCCTTCCGACTTTAGAAACTTTGCATCAGGAAAATTTCAAACCTCAGCCGAATCCACAAAAAGCTATGCCGCAGATGCCGGCAATGACACCAAATCCAGTACCAATACCGAGACCTATGCCACCAATGATGAAAAGTCAGGATACTCCAAAACTTATAGAAGAAAAGGTAGCGCGTCCGATGTTTGCCCCTTTGTTTGTCAAGATTGATAGATATAGGAATATATTGAATGCATTGGGTCAGTTGAAGACTTCGATTGTAATGATAAGAAATTCTTTTTCAACGTTGAATGAGTTGGAGAAGGCAAGGTTCGAAACTTTGAAATTGATTGAGGAAGCTGTTGGGAGATTGGAAAATAAATTGTCCGCGCTAGATACTGAACTGGTCAGGCCTGCTGGTTTTCATTCTGATGCTTCACCTGAATACCAGGACGTTGAAACCGTGCATGCAACCGTTGCCGATTTGAAAGGACAGATAGAGCAGTTGAAGTCCGAGCTGGATCATATTGCTTAAGTTATTTATTTCTCATGATTGATAATTAGTATTCAAGCAGGGGTCGCCTAGTCTGGTCAATGGCACCACGCTCAAGAGCTTGAGCTTTGATTTAAGATGAAATAAGAAACGTGGTCGGTTAGTCCGTTCGAGAGTTCGAATCTCTCCCTCTGCATTTAACTAAATCATCAGTCAATTATTTGATATGAAAATCAAAGTTTGTCCTGTTTGTAATAGCAGAGATATAACAGTTGACACTTTATACAAATTTGAACAAAGAAGTGGTCTTCTCAGAGATTTATGCAAAAATTGCAATTATGATGGACCTATGATTATCATGGAAAAAAGGAAAGCTGAGAAATTGAAAGTCGGAAAATTAAAGAGAAATTAAAATAAAAAATCAAGAAAATTCTAACGAAGGACTAATTCAACCTTTCTCTAGCAAGATTTGGTATGCAACGAAGACTGCACCTATTATGGCAGCCAACCATGCGAATGATGTGATTAGTTTTTGGAATCCTTCAACTATCGATGACGTCAACAATTCGCCGACGAATCCACCTGTAGTTACTGTCGTTGCTCCTGCAAACATATACAACACGCCGGCAAGCGCCAACCAGTTGAATCCCTTGTCTGCCTTGACTCTAAATTTCGCAAGTTCGGCAAGAGCGACTGCCAATAGGAAAGCTAAGCCAATTCCTGCTATAGGTGATATGCCTTCAACTAGCGCCATTTTTTAATTTCACCTAATTCTACTTGTCAAAGTAAGGTTATAAATATAATTTTTGATTGAGAACGGGGAAATTTTTATCAATGGCTGGTTAAAAAGAAGAGAAAAGAAAGGGAAAAATGTTTACTACAAACCGTCTAAGGACTCGTCCTCTTCCAAGTCTCCTTCGTCGTCTAAATCAGCATCGTCTTCTGAGTGTTCGTCCATTTATCTGTCACCTATAATCAATCTAAAGTATCCTATAAGTATTTAAAGCTAATCTAGGTTTGCTTGCCTGAATTTAGAATATTTTACCATCGTTGCAAATGCCCTAACTGCTCTTTCTGGAGTTGGATAGACAGGAATCCCACCTGCTTCCAGCCTGTCAGCCAATTTTTCAGTGAATGTACCTCCGGATGCGCAACATAATATAGGCTTTCCATATTTTTTCATGTCAATGAGCACATCGACTATGGTTTCCTCAAGCAACGGGACTTGAAACAGGACAATTGCTAGCAGCCCGTCGTATTGGTTGATGCAATTCTCCATAACTACTTTGTATCGTTCGGTAGTGACATCGCCTGTGAGATCAATTGGATTGTGTAAAGATACATATTGCGGCAAAGTTTTTGACAGAAGCTTCTTCACTGCATTAGATGGTTCTTCCAGCTTTATTCCCTGTCTTTCTGCCTCGTCAGCAGCCAAGACACCAAAGCCGCCGCCATCTGTGACTATCAATAATTTATCGCCTTTAGGCAATGGCTGCATTGAAAATACTTTGCAGAAATCAAAAAGCTCTGTCCAATCGCAGGCTTCTATTGCGCCGAACTGCTTGAACACCGCTGAATAAATTCTTGCATCGCCTGCCAAACTTGCAGTATGACTTATAACAGCTTTGCTTCCTCGTTCGGTTTTCCCAGCCTTCAGAATCACTACAGGCTTTCTCTTCACAGTTTTTTTCAAAATTTCGATGAATTTTTTCCCGTCTGCCTTTATCCCTTCCAAATAAACGGCTATGACATTTGTTGTGTTGTCTTTTGATAAGTATTCAAGCAAATCTGTCTCGTTGACATCCATGGCATTACCATAAGATACAAATTTTGAAATTCCGACATGTTCGCCCGACAACCAGTCAAGTATTGTAGAACCCACAGCACCAGATTGAGAAATAAATGCAATGCTACCGCTCTTCGGTCTTCCCATTCTATCTTCAGTCAAAAAAAGCGTGTCTAGATCAGATACTGGATCATAAATGCCGATGCAGTTTGGACCGATCACTTTTGTGATTTTTCCTTTGATTATCTTCTTGCATTTTTCCTCGAGCTTCTTTCCTTCTTGACCAATCTCCGAAAACCCGCCTGAAATTATTATTGCGCCCTTGATTTTCTTTTCGACACACTCTTTCAAAACTTTTGGCACGGCCGGGGCTGGCACTGCAATCACTGCCAAATCTATCGCATCTTTTATGGCTTTGATTGAAGGATAAACATGTTTATTTAATATAGGCGTTGTATCAGGATTCACGGGATATACGCTTCCTTTGAAGTTTCCTCTCAGCAAGTCATCCAGAATTGCATATCCGACCTTTCCTGGTGTGTGGCTGGCGCCTATTACAGCTACCGATTTAGGATTAAAGAAAACATCCAAATTCATAATTAAGTATTGCAGCGGGTAATTTTATTATTATGCATAAACTCGCAAGCCGGGTCAATGTAATTGGGAGCACTAAAATTGAGGAAAGTTTAAGGATAATAGAGCAGCACCCTGAAATAATTTCTCTAGGTGCGGGCGAGCCGGACTTCCCAGCGCCGAAAAACGTAATTAGCGCGGCTGAAAGATTTTTGGAAAAAGGATATACACATTACTCACCAATGCAAGGGAGAAAGGAATTGAGAGAAGCTTTGGCAAAGAAATTGAAAAAGGAAAATAAAATAGAAGTAAATGAAGATGAGATAATAGTCACATGCGGTTCTAAGGAAGCAATATTGCTTGCTGCTTTAACTTTCATTGATCCTGGCGAAGAAGCAATAATTCCAGATCCTGGATACATTGGGTACAGACCTATAGTTGAATTGATCGGCGGGAAAGGAGTTTCTTTGCAATTAAAAGAAGAGGACAAATTCGTTTATTATCCGGAAAATTTAAAAAAAATGATTACAAAAAAGACGAAACTGATAATTGTCAATTCCCCTTCGAATCCCACAGGCACCGTGTTCAAAAGGAAAACTTTGGAGGAAATAGCTGACATAGCCGTTGATAAGGATGTGATGATTCTTTCCGATGAGGCTTATGAAAAATTTGTTTATGACGGTGCGAAACACATCAGCATGGCTAGTCTGGATGGAATGAAGGAATATGTTATAACAACCCAGACATTTTCAAAGTCCTTCGCAATGTGCGGATTCAGGGTTGGTTATGCCGTAGCTACAAAAGACATCATCAAAGAAATGGAGGAATTTAAATTATGCACGACCATAGCTGCTCC
>CAYITO010000009.1:0-25043 GCA_964366355.1 uncultured archaeon | reverse complement strand
AAAATATTTTGTTGAAAAATTTGCGCAGCCTTGGATAAATCAAGGCCGTACGGATTGGCAAAATATGCAGCATGATGTTTATACAGGACTTCTTTACTTGTTAAAAGAAGATATTGGTTGGGAGCCATTCAAGAAAACATTCAGAGATTATGCAAGTCCGACTTTATCACTTCCAACTACAGACATAAAAAAAATAGAGCTTTTTGCGATTTTGTTAAGCAAGAATGCTGGTAAAGATTTAACACCTAGCTTTCGTAGTTGGGGATTTGAGATTACACCACTGAGTTGATAAAATTATATATTTATTATGTGAGAATAGATAAAAAGATTTTAGAATAAGATTTCAACAAAGTATTAATATTTAGCTACGATAAAACACAGTAGAAAATAATGGTAGAAATTCGTATAAGTTCTCAGTATGTAGGTAAAGAAAAAGTGTTTGAGATTTACAGAAGAGTAAACGGGACAATAGAGCTATACAGTAATTCTCCTCGAGGACAAGCGACCGAGTCCCTGCGTGAATTACTAACTCAACTTCCTACAGCCAGCATTGTGACTGATGATTTAACGCCTAGCGAAGCTAGGCATTTTTTGAGAGTGAGACCAATGGATGAAGAAGGTCTATACCAACAGTGGCTTCAAGAACATGGAAAGCAAAATAGTGATGTCGAGGCTATTAGACAAGGTTCGTATTTTGTTGCAGGTGTTGATTTTCAGCAAAATTCACCTATTTTTAGAAGATATGAAGCACCTGTCCGTCCTTGGCATCCTAATCGAGTAGGTTGAATAGCCATATAAACATTTCAATTTAATTTATTCTTATGCCTATAGAATTTCCTAGTCCCGATAAATGCGTGTTTTGTGATATTGTAAGAAAAAAAATTAATTCCTTTGTTGTCTACGAAGATTTGAATTCAATAGCTTTCTTGGACATAGCGCCGAGATCTAAGGGAATGACATTGATTGTACCGAAAGCGCATTATACGGAGTTTGACGAGAACATGGAAAGCTCTACTGCTGCATTCCAAGCAGCGCAGATAGTTGCAAAGAAGATAAAAACGGCGTTGAATCCCGTAACTATTGATTTTTCGATAATCCCGTCACCCGAAGTTCATCATTTCCACGTAAGGGTATATCCAGTTTATGAGAAGGAGGTTCCACTGGTTGAAAACCAGCCACAGCAGACAACAGAACAGGAGTTGAACGATGTTGCAAATAAAATCAAATCTGTGCACATCGAAGTGCCGAGGAAAGAGGTGCATGCTGAAGCAAAGGAGGAAAAATCCCACGACTCATCAAGAAGCAAGGAAGATGCATATTGGATGAAAAGGGAAAGTGAAGTTGCTTAGCAATTTCAATTATAAACTCAATATATTTCCATCATGGTATGCATATAAACTTCCGCAATTTGAAACACAATTCAAAATCCTGCCACCTTCTGAACGGAAATATTGCCTTGGGTTATCTATAATGATTTGTGGTTCACTTTCTCCTGGAACATTACCTCCGTATAATTTCCCGTACGTCCAGTCATCTACGAAATCAACCATAAAAAAGAGGCCGTGTGTTGCATCAGTTTCTTGGGCATATTTGGGGCTTACATAAGACAATCCTATTGAAACAATTGGTGCTCGCAAAAGATCTCGGCTTGAAAGGCCGTATAATACAAAATCGGCAATCATAAACCACATTCTTTATTTCTTTTTGTTTTTATAACTATTAAATTTTATACGAAACACTAACACTACTATATCTTGGTAATTGTAATTGTGCCATTGTTTCTACATCCAGCTCAGTTCCATATGGTGTGGAGATTTTCCAGTGGCTCAATTCATGGAAAAGTCTGTCATTAACATGCGGATCATAAAATTCCATCCTTGGACCAAACCAAATCTTGTCTCCATCGGTCATCGCAGTTGCAAACCATGGCACTTGATAGGAGTAAAGAATTACTTCGACATTCTGGTAAGTTGGGGATTTGTGGTCTTTGTATGCTTCGTACAGTATTTGCGTGTCTATTGAAGGGGTTGAGTAGGAATTATGTTGTTTAGCTTCTTTTGATCCTTCTTCATCTGCAACTTTCTTTTTGTTTTCTTCCTCTGTTGAATTTTGTCCGCTATTTTCTATAGCTTCCTCTAGAATTTCATACAAAGGTTTTTTCTCAACAGAAAGTTTTAGAGAATTATCTGTGATTTTGGTCTCTACAGCTTTGCTTGCAAAAGTTTCTTCTTCCATAATTTCCAACTATAATAAAGAATAAATAGTTTTAAATAAATAGTGCTCATAAATGGTACAATGTCGTATGAGCAAATAGAAGCAATAATACTTCGTGGAAGTTTGCGCGGTTTCGAAAGGGAACTGGGTGTTATAAACGCCTACGGATGCGTAAATCCCCTCGGAAAAGATTTGTTTATGTTAATTACGGAAAATCCTGATAACCATAATACATTTGCTGTACGTGTTTATAATCCTGGTGGTGCTCAAAATGATAAATATCTTCAGTTGCTAGCAGACATAGCAAAGAAATATGATGGGATCACTAGGCGTGATGGTTGGGAAAGAGCATCCAATGTAAGTGAACAATGGCCTGTAAAACAATTTGCTTAAGTTCTTTTATATTCTAAATAGTAAAATTTACAAAATATAATAAGTAATTAATAGATTGCGCCAGTGGTCCAGCCTGGTTAAGAGAGTAAAAATCTAACAGACGCGAGCCTTCCAAGCTTGCAACGGGGGTTCAAATCCCCCCTGGCGCATTTATTCCAACTGGCTCAAATCATCAAGCGCTTGGTCCAAATCATGAGAGAATTCTTCGCTTTGCTGCACAGATTCAGCTGTAGGCAGTACTATCGGTGTTTGTGTTTCTACTTTATCAACAGCCTGACCTACACAGCCGCTTAAAAACACTGCCAATATAACCAAGACTGCAATTAACTTGTTCATGATTTAACCTGCTCCATTGCTTTTTTAATAAACTCTGTCCACAGTTGGATAACATCTCTTACAACCTGCTTCTTTTCTTCAAGTGTTTGTGCATTGTTGAATTCCACCTTCTTCTCCTCTGCTGAAGTAATAAAATCAAGAACCAAACTTTCGTCGACACCTTTCTCTCTTAATTCCTGTGCTTTGTATTCAAGGTTGTATATCCTAAACTTGACTAGATCAAAAACCTTGACCTTCAATTCTTCTGTACAAGTGGAATTGTTTGCACACTTTATTTTTTCATCCGCAACTCTGGACAAAACTAAATTCTTCTTCGCACAAGAAACTCTAGCAACATCATTCTCTAGTGTAAAACACTGCTGGACAGTCTGATAAGTTGTAACACATCTGGCTTTGGATATACCTGTCAATTCCCTGCATTCTTCTGGCAGATAATTCAACTCGTTTTCCTCGGGCAGGTTTACCCTGCATTTGCTCCTTTCCCTCGCAGTTTTCAATTCACTACATTTTAGGTTGGTTTCAGGTCTTGGCTTATCGTGTCCTGTACATGAAGGTGTGCATGTTCCGCAATCGCCTGTAGACGAATCGCAGGAAGGACTGCATGCATCTATAAAACCGTCAGGACAGGCTTTTGAAACTTGCTGACATACAACATCTGCACATTTGTTTGGCGGTGTTGGGTAGGAATATGGGGTAGAGTATCCTCCAGACGGTCCAACAGCCGCAAGTACAACATGGCTTAGAAGTAAGATAGTAATTATCATTGTAGTTGATGAATAGGGTTTTTTCATAAGTTTAGATATTCTTTTAGTTTAAAATATTAGTATGGCAGAACTGCTATCGTCGATAGAGGCCCAGATGAGCTTGCTGTTGTTTTTTTCTTTGACAGGCTATTTGGTTGCAGCCAGAATAAACCAGTCTGCAGTAATAGGGTTAATTCTAATTGGCTTGGTGATTGGGCCTAGCTTCCTAGGTTGGATAACTGCCACTGACTTTGTGCAAGCCATCGCACATCTTGGTGTAATTATCTTGCTTTTTGTAATAGGACTGGAGTTCAAACTCAAGGATATCATAAATGTCAAGTATGGTATAATCGCATTGTTTGGTATCCTTGTTCCCTGGGTTGCGGGTTATTTCCTTGCCTTGGCTTTCGGTTTTAATTCCAATATCGCAATTTTTGTCGGCGTTGCTTTGACTGCGACGAGCATTGCCATCACAGCAAACGTCCTTAAGGAAATGGGAAAATTGCAGACAGATGTAGCAAAAGCGATAATTGGCGCGGCAGTGATTGATGATATACTTGGATTGCTGGCATTGTCGATATCCACGCAAATAATTTCCAACGCGTTTTCTATCCTAGATGTGACGACCATTTTGATTAAGGCTGCTGGATTCCTAGTTATCGGCGCTTATGCCGGCCACAAGTTCCTAAGCAAGCTCGTCGTGCGTGTGGATAAAACAAAGATAAGCCAAAGTTATCCGGAGTTTGTATTCATCTTTGCGATGATGCTCGCATTTTTGTATGCTACTTTAGCAGAGGTGATAGGATTGTCTTCGATTGTTGGCGCGTTTATTGCAGGAGTATCGCTCGGCTCTGTGAGCCTGAAGCATGGGAAGGATTACAAGGCGGGCGCTGAATATCTGCACATAATTTTTGCATCGGTGTTCTTCATATCCCTGGGTATCTTGGCTGATTTGAAATTCCTGACTCCCAACACCATCGTCTTTATAACACTATTGACTGTACTCGGAGTTGCGTCGAAGGTTATAGGATGCGGGATTCCTGCACGGCTTCAGGGAATGAGTCTGAAAAATTCCCTGATTGTTGGAGTCGGAATGGTTCCAAGGGGAGAGGTGGCGATGATTGTTGCATTGATAGGATTAAATCAGAATATATTCGGCCAGGAAATTTATGTCTCGCTGGTTTTGATGAGCCTGCTGACTACGATAATAGCTCCAATCATACTTAGGAATTTATTCGGCAAACAAGAAATATCTAGCTATCGCTATAAGCTCAAGAAATAAAATCTTTAATTTAACCGAAAAATTCAAATGATTCTTATGGGAATAAATTGGAACGATGTTTACGTCTGGACAGTCATTGCACTATCAATAATGGCAGCGGGTGGGATGGCTTTGTTCGGTGTGGAAAAGACTCTGCCAACTATTTTAGTTGCCGTATTGACGGCATTGATGCTTGATATACTGATTGGAAAATTTAGGAAGAAAAATTTCAAGTTCCCCTATTCTGCAGTGATCTCAGGCCTGATAGTTGGCTCAATAGTCTCGTTTGAGAGCCCGCTGTATGTTCCTTTTCTTGCCGCCACAGTTGCCATAATTTCCAAGCATGCCTTGAAGTACAAGATATTTCACATATTCAATCCTGCCGCCCTCGGGTTATTGGTAAGTTTTATTGTGTTTTCAAAATCCGATTCGTGGTGGGCTACGGTTCCGATGCTGATGCCGTTTCTTCTGATAATCGCATGGAAGATTAAGAAACTCCATATAGCGTTATCTTTTTTGATTGTGTTTGTTGTTTTGACATATTTCACCGACAACATAAGGCTGCAGTCATTTGGTGATTTGCTGGGCTTGCCATTCTATTTTGCTGCGATAATGGCTGTCGAACCCAAAACGACGCCTGTGGCTAGAAGCCAGCAGATTCTCTTCGGCGTATCATTGTCGGTGTTGTTGTTTCTGCTTGCCTTTGTGGCGAGAATCCCCTATGCGCTATTCATAAGCTTATTGGCGATGAACCTGGTTTATTTCCTCTATCGCATCAGACGATAACACTTTAAACGCTTTAAATCAAAATAATGCTTTATTAAATGAGGTAAATTATGTTGCAAGATCCGCTAGCAGACGCATTGTCGGCGATGAAGAGCGCTGAAAGGGTAGGAAAACATGCATGCATTACTCGTGCCTCCAAGGAGGTAAAGGCTGTGCTGAAAGTTTTCCAAGACAACAACTACATAGGCGCTTTTGAGTTTGTAAATGACGGGAGAGGTGGGAAGTTCAAGGTTGAATTAAAAGGGAAGATTATAGACACGAACGTGATCAAGCCGAGATTTTCCACCGCAGTGGACGAGTTCGAGAAATGGGAGAAGAGATTTTTGCCGGCAAGAAATATTGGATTGCTGATTTTAACCACACCGAAAGGTGTCGTAGACCACAAGAAAGCAAAGGACTTGAACGTCGGCGGCAAGCTGGTCTGTTTTATTTATTAGTGATCAAGATGTATTCGAAAGAGTTTATAATTCCCCAGGATGTGACGTTGGAAATTTCTGGGAACAAGGTAAAGGCGAAAGGGACCAAGGGGGAATTGGAAAAGCAGCTGGTGGTTTCAAAGGGCATCACGTTGGAGAAGATTGACGGTAAGGTAAAAATTTCGTCCGAGTCGGATAGGAAAAATGTCCGGGCTGTAATCGGCAGCACGATAGCCCATATACGAAACATGGTTGATGGCGTTACTAAAGGATACGTCTACAAGCTGAAGGTTGTCTATTCCCATTTTCCTGTTACAGTCAAGAGCGAGGGCAAGAAGATTCTTATACAGAATTTCCTTGGTGAGCGAACGCCGAGGATAGCGAAGGTTGTTGGAAAGACTGAAGTCAAGATTGAGGGGACGGATTTGACATTAAGCGGATTGGATGTTGATGATGTGAGCAGGTCTGCGGCGAATATTGAGCAGGCTGCGAGAATCAGTGGGCGAGATCGTCGCGTTTTCCAAGATGGCGTGTGGATCACGAGCAAGGGTGAGTAGATGAGGTTCATGGATTTTGGTATGACCGCAGATATTATAGTCGAGGAGGGAAATAATGTAGTTTTGATTAAAAGAAAGAATGAACCTTATAAAGGATCTTGGGAATTTCCTGGAGGATTTGTTGAGAAGAATGAAACTGTCGAAGAGGCTGCATTGAGGGAGGTTACTGAAGAGACATCGCTGAAAGTGAGGTTGAAAGAAATTCTTGGAGTTTATTCAAGTGCCGACAGGGATCCGAGAGGTAGGGTAGCAACTGTGGTTTTTGTTTCGGAAAAAATTGGCGGCAAGCTGAAGGCGAGCAGCGATGCAGAGGATGCGAAGTGGTTTGATGTGACTTCAATGGATGCGGAAAGTCTTGCTTTTGACCATCCAAAGATAATTAAGGATTATAGAAGATGGAAGAAGCAGAAAGGAACTTATTGGAGCGGGAAGTAAATGAATCCTAGGAAAAAACCGAAATTCAAAAGGCACATGCATGAAGCTTACAAGAGGATAGGGACTTCTTGGAGAAAACCCAGAGGCATACATTCCAAAATTAGGATAAAGCAAAAAGGCAGGATAAGGATGCCAAATGTTGGTTATGGTGCACCGAAAGAATTGAAATTCCTTCATCCTTCCGGTTACAGGGAAGTGCTGACCCACAATGTCAAGGAATTGCAGAGTATTGATAAGGTCAAAGTTGCGGTGAAGATTGCTCATACGGTTGGAAAAAAGAAGAGAATCGAGATTTTGAAGAAAGCTGAAGAGATGAAGATTAAAGTCCTGAATCCTTAACAGTTAATATTCTTAACTTTCAATTTAGTTATGCGTCTATATGGAATTTGAATTTAGTAAAGGCGTATTGAAATTCGATAAGGTATTATCAGATTTGGATAAGTTTGTTTTTGGTTTTCTAGATTTGCTTGACTCCAACAAGCTAAAATATGTTATAGTCAGTGGGTATGTTTCAATAATTCTTGGTAGAACTAGAACTACTGAGGATATAGACATTTTCATAAATAAAATAGAGTTCAAGAAATTCGAATCATTTTTCAATGTTTTAGAGCTGAATGGCTATTGGATACTTAATGCAACTGATGCTAAAGAGACATTCAGCATGCTTGAGGATGGACTGGCAATAAGGATAGCAAAAAAGGGTACTGCCGTGCCAAATTTCGAGATAAAGTTTGCAAGAAAGGATACGGATTTTATTTCCTTGAACAAGCCACTGAAGGTTGTGGCAAATAACAAGACAATTTTAATGTCTCCTTTGGAGATGCAAATACCCTTTAAGTTCTGGCTTGGTAGCAATAAGGATATAGAAGATGCGATACACATTTACACGCTATTCAGGGATAATCTTGACCAAAAGCTGTTGAAAAATATGGCAAAGAGATTAAATGTTGGAAAACAGATGAATAAACATGGTATCATTGCTCAAAGCTTTGGAAAAAGAAAGGAAAGCTAATAACAGGCAAAGAATCGAATGGGTGAAATATTGGGCAGAACGTATGAAGGAAATGCCAAATGAAGTGTGGTCTAAGCAACAGGCTGATTTCATCAATTCAGTGATGCGGTCTGCTGATGTTAGTCCTGAGATTTATATGAAGATTAAGAAGTCGGTTGAAAAGAGTTAGGGAGTAAAGTCTACATACTTAATGATTTTAAATGAAATGGGATTTTCGATTAACAAAAGCTGAATGGCTCATAGCGCCCATAGGTTCCATAATTTCTGCTGTTTTCACAATCATAGCAATGGTCAATCACCCAAGCTATTCGCCTTACGTCAATTATTTGAGTGACTTGGGAGTTAAGGGTGTGTCATCGTGGTTCTTCAATTCCGGTGTGATTATTGCCGGCATTTGTGGAATTTTATTTTGCATCATGCTGTACAGGAGGTTTCGGAACAATAACATTACGTTTCTTGGACTTAGTTTTGTAGCACTGGTGGGCGTTGGCGTCGTTAATGAAACTCATGAACCGTTTCACGCTACAATTTCCGGCATATTTTTCGGCTTGTTTGGATTGTCTCTATTGCTGTTGAGAAATTTGTGGAAGGTAGATAAGAACTTATTTTATTATTCAATTTTAACCGCAGCAATTGCAATTAGTTTCATTGTATTGAACGACATCCCGTTTCTTGAGCATCTGGCCGCTGCTTCCATGGTTGTATGGTCAATCATGGCAGGACTTAAATTGGCTGCAAATAAAATCTAGGGTTCAAATTCTGTTGGGCGCACATATCTATCGTGTTATAGATTATAGATATCCCCTCAAATCTTTTACGCTAGGTTGGAACTTTCATAAAAATCTTTCGGTTTAGAAGAATCTTTTTATTTAAGTAGTTTGTCTAATTTTTCCTTCTAGCTTTTTATCTATTTCGTTATATATAATATATCTTTCTTTTATATAATCGCTAATATATTTTAGAAATTCGTCGATGTTATAATCTTTTTCATTAGAATTTATAAATGAATTGGCAATTTTAATTGCACGATCGATTCTTTCTTTCTTAATTTTTAAATCACCATAAATTGATGCTGTTTTAATTTCTTGTAAATCATCTTTGATAAGATTAATGCCATCAAGATGATAATCCAATTTTGAACGAATTTCAAGTGAGCCAAATCCTATTAAATCTTTCGCTTGTTGAAGTGTTGTTGTTTTTAATAAATCTGGTTGGTATTCTGTTTTATTTTTTAAACTTTCTAAATTTGAAAGGATGTACTTAAGAAATTCTTTATTCTGAGATGTTTCAAGATTTAAATCTTCTGCTAAACTTATTTGATTTTGTATTTTTTCTTTTTCATTCCATGTTAATAATGATGAAGTAATCGTGGTCAAGTTATAAGTCACAATAATTAACAACCCTGTTACAACTATTAACACCACTGTTGCAACTGCTAATATTCTTGTAGAATATTTATCAATTTTCTTAACATTAGTCATAAAAATCAGTAATTTTGCCCTCTTCTTTATTTTTGTTTTCAATTCTGTATAAGCGTCTTCAATGCTTGGCATCTTTAGAATATATTCAGATATTTATTTATCCTCTACCATATCTCTATCAATTTATCCGACATAACTTATTCTATAAATCTTCCCAGCATTGTCATCAGAAACAAACATGCTCCCATCATCAGCAATGATTATTCCAACAGGCCTGCCCATCACACTATTTCCCTTCAACCAGCCAGTCGCAAAATCCTCCACAGTCTTTTTATCAACATTAATCCTGACAATTTTATATCCAGTCGGTATATTCCTGTTCCAAGATCCATGATAGGCAACAAACAAATCCCCTCTGTATTCATCAGGGAAATTATCACCATAATAAAATGCCAACCCCAACGGAGCCGAATGCGCCTGCAAATCCACCAATGACTGCTCTTTATCCGCGCAAGGGTCTCTCACATAAGCATTCTTGTCAAATTCCGTGTCATGAATATTCTTCCCGTAGCATATAGGCCAGCCGTAATCCTTCCCCTCTTCAATTAAGTTTATCTCATCCGGAGGAATATCATCTCCCAGCAAATCCCGCCCGTTTTCAGTGGCATACATCTTTCCTGTAATCGGATGGAAAACAAAATCCACAGAATTCCTCAAACCTTTTGCATAAGTCTCGCAATTCTTCCCGTCCAAATCGCATTTTGTAATGGCCGCCCTTCTTTCATCCTGTTCATAACAGACATTGCAACCCGAACCGGCACTCAGATACAGGCTGTTGTCATGGATTTTTATCGTTCTTGTAAAATGTCCGCCATGAGGCAATCTTTCATTCGGTATTCTGCCTATCAATACCTCCAACGTGCTTGTATCAGCTTTCAGATCCTTATCCAGCTTCACTCGAATAACCCTTTCCTCTTCTGCAATGTACAGCCAGCCATCGTTATATGCCAAACCATGCGGCAGGTCTAGATTATCTATAACTGTCAAAACACTATCAGCCTTGAAATCATGATTTTCATCCGGCAGTGCAACAACCTTGCCTTGTGATGGTATGCTGGTAAACAAAACACCATCAATAAATAGCATCATCCTAGGTCCTGTATTTGGCCCTGGATAAGAAGTAGAGCTAGCACTCAATTCATCAGCAAAAACATCTATCATAAAGCCCTTAGGTAGACTTATTTCCTTCAAACCTCCACGCACAGTCGGCCTTATTCCAAGAAATGAAACTATGGCAATAATAACGATAAAAAACGCAATCCACTTGACTGGAATCCTTCTAACTTTTTTCTTAGCCATTTATCAAATATTTAAATTCTACTTTAAGAAATAATGGTATGACAAGCTTCCAAAAGAAACTCGCAGCGAAAATTCTCAAGGTAGGGGCATCCAGAGTCTGGCTAGACCCGAGCAAGACGAAAGATATCAAGAATGCCATAACAAGGATGGACGTGAAGAAGCTCATCCAAAAAAACGCGATAAAATCATTGCCGGAAAAAATAAAGCTTCGCACTGGAATAAAGAAAAGGAAGAGAAGGAAAGGCATTGGCAGCAGGAAAGGTTCGAAATATTCCATATGGACAAAAAAACAAAGATGGATACATACTGTAAGGCCTTTGAGAAAGATGCTGAAGGAATTGAAATCTTCCGACCAAATAGAAAATGCCACTTATAAAAAGATGCGGTCGATGGTCAAGGGCGGCATGTTCAGGAGCAAGCACCACTTAAAAATTTATCTGGAGCAGCACACTTTGCTGAAGAAAGTGAGCAAATGAAATTATCACCAAGATATAGGATGCCGTTCAAGAGAACCAGGCTGGGAAAGACCGACTACAAGAGAAGATTGAAATTATTAAAGTCAAGGACGCCTCGACTGGTGGTAAGGAGAAGTCTCAACTATATCACAGCGCAGATAGTGGAATTTTATATCAAAGGCGACAAGATACTTTTGTCTTCATACAGCAGGCAGTTGAAAAAAATCGGCTGGAAGTTTGCATGCGACAACCTGCCTGCAGCATACTTGACAGGATTTGCAATCGGCAAACAGGCTGTAAAGAACAACATCAAGGAAGCCATTCTGGATTCCGGCCTTTATGCATCAAAAAAAGGCAATAGAATTTATGCTGTTGTAAAGGGAGCCTTGGATGCAGGCTTGAGCATTCCGGTATCGAAAGAGATCCTTCCTTCCGACGACAGGATATCTGGAAAGCATATAGCTGTTAACGACAAATTTAAAGAACTGCCTTCAGAGTTTGCAAAGATCAAGCAGGCAATAGCAGGTGGATAATTTGGTTGAAAAAATAAAGGAAGTTGAAAACAAACTGCCCGAGGAAGTTGTGGAAGTAAAAGAGGCGGAGGAACCTCTGGCAGAAGTTCCAGTTGCAGAAGAAGCGCCTGAAATAAAACTTGAACCTGCGATGACGGGATGGAAGCCCAGGACAAGCCTTGGGCAGGAAGTCATGAACGGGACGATAACCAGCATTGATGAAATTCTTGCATCAGGCAGGAGAATAGTAGAGCCTGAAATTGTAGACAAGCTTGTTCCCAACTTGAAAAATGAATTGATTCTTATTGGCGGGAGAACCGGGAAGGGCGGCGGCATACAGAGGATACCTGTAAAGATAACCGCTGCCATGCACAAGTCCGGCAGGAGATTCACCACATCCGCATTTGTAGTTGTCGGGAATGAGGATGGATTGGTTGGCATAGGCTTAGGCAGGGCGCCTGAAACAAGAAATGCAATCGCAAAAGCCATTCAGCGCGCAAAAATGAACATCATGAGGATAAAAATCGGATGCGGCAGCTGGGAGTGCGATTGCGGAACCAGCCACAGCGTGCCATTCAAAACCACTGGAAAATGCGGTTCTGTCAGAGCAGTTTTGCAGCCTGCACCGAAAGGCGTGGGTCTGGTTGCGAATGACGAGAGCAAGAAACTTTTTAAGCTTGCCGGAATCAAGGATGTCTGGATAAAAACTTTCGGCAACACAAGCGCGAGGATCAACCTGATTTCCGCAATCTACGATGCTTTGAAGAAATTGTACGTATTTGAAAGGGCTGAGTAAATGCATGCAGTTGTTAGAATCCGCGGCACTGTTGGAATCACCAGAGAAGTTAGGGACACTCTGGAGATGCTGAGGCTTAAGAATGCAAATTCATGCGCGCTTGTCCAAGAAAATCCCACATCTAAAGGCATGCTGAATCTTGTTAAGGACTGGATTACATATGGCGAGATTGACAAGAACACTTTGGTTGAGATGCTGAAGAAGCGGATGAGGTTGAAGGGAAATAAGAGAGTGGATGAAAACGCTCTCAAGGAAATTGGCATTGACTCTTTTGATGCGCTTGCTGATGGATTGATGAATGGTAAGATAAAATTTAAGGATATCAAAAATGTGCAGCCGTTTTTCAGGCTGACGCCTCCGTCCAAGGGATTTAAATCAACCCGAGAAAATTATCCGCAAGGTGACTTGGGCCATAGGGGCAAGGAAATCAACGCACTTTTGGTGAGGATGATATAGATGGTTGTTAGAAAATCGCAGAAGCGCAGGCGCGGAGAGAGAACCTACCACGGAAGCCACAAGAAATGGCGCGGTGGAGGAAGCAGGGGCGGAAGAGGCGGGGCCGGCCTGCACAAGCACAAATGGAGCTATATCGTCAAGTATGATAAGGAACATTTCGGCAAGCACGGCTTCAAGATGCCGCAAGGTGTGGTGAAAGATAGAAAGATAATAAATTTGGGTGATTTGGACAGGATGGTTGAAAATTTGTTGAAGCAGAATCTTGCTGCGAAGGAAGGGAATGCAGTCAAAATAAATTTGCAGAAAATAGGTTATGACAAGCTTTTGGGGTCGGGCGCGTTAAACAGGTCGTTGATTGTTGAGTCAAGATACTTTTCAAAGTCGGCAATTAAGAAGCTGGAATCTGCGGGCGGAAAGGCAGTAGTTGTCGAGCATTGAAGGCGATGGTTTGGAAGAGCAAGCGGAAAAAACCGAATTAATTTCAAAGATAGCAAAATTCCTGCCGTCTGTTGAAAAGCCCCTATATAAACAGGGCTTTAATGAGAGGCTGAAGTGGACTGGAACTGCTCTGCTGCTGTATCTTGCCCTGTCGTATATCACAGTCTATGGTGTATCGCCAACTTCTTACGAGCAATTCAGGTTCTTCGAAATTGTCCTGGGCTCGAAGTTCGGAAGCATAATGACACTTGGAATAGGACCGATAGTAACTGCCGGTATCATCTTGCAATTGCTGGTCGGTTCCAAGATAATCAATTGGGACATGTCAAAGCCCGATTCAAGAAAAAAATTCCAGACATGGAACAAGACTTTGGCAATAACGTTTGCATTCATAGAATCTGTAGCCTTTGTTTTAGCGGGAGCGCTTGGTCCAGTTACCGGAGGACCACTCATAATTTTATTTGTAATCATGCAGCTGGCGATGGGAGGTATAATTGTAATTTTGCTGGATGAAATGGTTTCAAAGTGGGGATTCGGCTCTGGTGTAAGCCTGTTCATCGCTGCAGGTGTGGGGTCGCAAATTATAATAAGGGCCTTTTCTCCGTTGGCAGCGACATGCGTGCCGCTTCAAATTTCCACATGTATACCTAGTGAAGGTAACCCTTCGGCAGGCTTGTTCTGGGGATTTTTATCAAATCTACTTAGCGGTAACTTAATAGAAACAGTTGCCAATTTCACTCCGCTGCTTGCAACAATCATTGTGTTCCTGCTTGTAATCTACATACAGGGTATCAAAGTCGAAGTGCCATTGGCATTTTCTGCATTGCGGGGCTTTGGAAGGTCCTGGTCTTTGAAACTTTTGTATACAAGCAATATACCGGTCATCTTGACGGCTGCGCTGCTTGCCAACGTGCAACTTATGGCGCATGTGGGAACTATGCCTACGCCAGATGGATTGTCCTGCGGTGCCATGGGATGCTTTGATCAACAGGGCAATCCTACAGGCGGGATTGCATATTACCTTTCCGCGCCCAGAAGTCTTCTTACAGATATAGTAACATTCTCCATAACCCCGTCTGAAGTTCTGCGGGCATTTACCTATTTGGCATTTCTTGTGATAGGTTCGATGGTTTTCGCTGTTTTTTGGGTGAACACAGCGGGAATGGATGCCAAGTCAATAGCCGAGCAGATAGAAGGCATAGGCATGCAAATCCCCGGCTACAGGAGAGATCCTAGAATTGTAGAATCGGTGTTGAACAGGTACATCCCGCCATTGACAGTACTGGGCGGTTTGACCGTAGGTTTGCTGGCAGCGCTTGGAGATTTTACAGGAGCGATAGGGACCGGTACAGGAATCCTTTTAACTGTGATGATTATCTATAATTACTATGAAGAATTGAGCAACCAGCCTTTGGAGGATGCGCATCCGTTCCTGAGGAAGTTGCTTGGTGGCAAATAAAATGGTAATAGAAAATTTATATCCGATATACGATGCGATTTTCGCACCCCTATCGCCATTCCCCTATCATGTATCAGTCTTGATTATATCGGCATTTTTGACAGTGATTGTTCTGGGTATAAACATGCTGATGGTGAACAAGAACGTTGCCAAGCAGATAAAAACCAAGATGGAAGAAATCAAGGAAAATTTGAATCAGGCGCAGAAGAAAGGCGACAAAGAGCATGCAAACAGGCTGATGAACGAAATGCTGAAAACTAATGGTGAATATATGAAACATACTTTCAAAGCGCTTATTGTTTCGATGCTGGTGATTTCTTTGATTTTGCCATGGGTGGGGCAGAAATACCAGGGCCTTTCGGTTGCAGCACTGCCCTTCGACTTGCCTATGATCGGGCATTCGCTTGAATGGATTTATTGGTATATTCTAGTCTCCCTTACATTTGGCTGGATTGCGAACAAATTGACAGGTGCAAGCTGATGAAAAGAGTTGAGAGAAGAACGCCTTCTGGGAAGGTAACAATCAGAAAAAAGCAGAACAGGGTAGGGTTTGCTAGATGTGCAAATTGCCATCAGGAATTGCATGGCATGCCGAGAGCCCATACTGCCGAAAGCGGGAAGTTCGCAAAGACTGAAAGAAAGCCGAGCAGGGCATATGGCGGATATTTTTGTGGCAATTGTACGCGTGAGTTGTTTAAAGAAAGGGCAAGGATGATTTGATGGCATTGGATGTCGGGCAAATTTGCATGAAAGTTGTGGGTAGGGAGGCTGGAATGCTTTGTGTCGTTTTAAAGAATGTCAAGGATGAGAAGAGCAAAAAGGCGGGTTCATTTGTCATGGTTACCGGTCCTAAGCTTCTAACCGGAATAAAGAGAAGGAAGGCCAACATAAATCATCTTGAATCAACAAAGTACAAGTTGGAGATAAAAGAAGAGGCAACTGACGAAGAAGTTTACAAGGCGTGGGAAGAATCTGCTCTCATCAAGAAACTTAAGTTGAAAAAACCGTCCGCGGGAAAATTAAAGTCTGAGAAACCGAATGCCCAAGCCAAATAATTTTCAAGCCTCAGGCTTCTTTCTTGTAGAATAGAATCGTATTAATTTCAATAAAAACCAGATGACGATTATTGCAATCATTACCAATATTGCTATGCCTATCGTACCGGCATTGCTTAAAAATTGTGCAAAGGAGTCGAAGATTCCTGGCTGCACAATTATTTCTTTGGGCTTTTCAGCAACCGGAACCAATGTGGAATCTTCTTTGGTCAATGAAAATACATTTTTCTTGAACGGATAGACAACATCTACGGAAATATTTCCTGTCGTGTTTGCAGGTATTATGACAAAAGTGACATTAGCAATCCCATTTGCTTCGACTATTACTGATTTCTTGGTCTCAAGTGCGGTCCAGTTGGAAGGAATATTCAATTGCAAATCTATCTGCTGTTTGAAGCTGTTGCGGTTGTTCACAGAGAAGTTTATGTCAAAAGGTATGTATTCCTTCACATCTTCTGGGTATGATATCTTGGAAATTGTTATGTTTGGCTCTAGGCTGACTTTTGGAATTATTTTCAGAATAAATGGCCGCATATTTGAAAATTTACGCCAAGAGAAATATTCCGTTCCAGTTACGTCAACCTTATACACGCCTATTGCATTGGAAGGAATGCTTATGTTTATTTGGAAGTTCTGCTGCCCTCTCATCAATCCATTTATAGGATTCCATTCTCCCCATACCAGAATGTCTGTTCTGTTGGGCGTTATGTGATAAGTATAATCTATTCCAGAAAGGGTTAGGTTGAATTCACGCAGCGCATACGAACCTCGGTTTATGACAGAAACATTCAACGAGACATTCTCGCCTGCATTAGCCTCAATTTCATCTGACAGGAATGCAATGTCAAAATTGTAAAGCGATGCCTTCCTGATCAAAGCCAAATCCCGCTCAATCTGGTCCTTTGGAAAAGTTACATTTGAACCTGGAGGGTGGTCCGAATAAACAAAATATGAAAAACTGAAGAGTGAAGCGACTAAAAAGAGGAAGACTAGTTTCTTCTGCATGAAATCTCTTTAAATCTGTTATGACTACAATGTTTTATCCTAAGAGCAGAAAGCTTTTTAACGTTTCATTAAATTTTCGCATAAGGATTTAAAGATGAGCGATTTCGGTTCTGTTAATTCAATGTTGATGAGCGAGATATTTAGCGTAAGCATAAAATCGAAGAGTATTTTTACCGATCAAAATAAAAAATATGGCTCGGTGAGCGACGCAAAACGCTTATAAAGTTATCACTAAATGATAATGATTATGGTATTACCAAGATTAGTAGGAAGCATTGGAATTGTTGGACCATTGAATGAAAGGGGAGTAATTTCTATTAGAGGAGAAATCTATCGTGAATTAATAGCCGATGGTTCTTTACTTCCTTCAGGTAGAAGTGATTTAGCTTATTTTGATCCTACTAACGTTTATGGTAGTCGCAAACGTTATTTTGAATTAACTGCTGGTCATCCTAAATATGTTCAAGTTAAAGGAACTGACGAAATTTATGAAGTAAGGTTAGAATCACAACCAGAATCTGATGTTGTTACATTAAAACGAGTTGATGTGCCAGTAATAGAGTGGACCGAGCCCGTATAAAATAATCACGGCAATTGAATTTAATCGCTGTTATGTTCTCCGAATGAAATGAGACCAGGAAACGAAGTTTTGCGAAGAGTGTTTTTAATGAATCAAAATAAAAAGCCCTCTTGATAATCTATAGAAAGCAAGAAGATGTAGCAAATAAAGACATCAAAAAGCTTGCAAACTTGCTTTGAGTTAAAAACAAAATATAAGATAGTACTTGTAAGTTTACTAATATTAAGTTAACAGAATCGCAATTTCCAAAGGGCTTAAAAGTTTTTTAACAGAATCGTAAATAGGTATATGTGGCTGGTCAAATCAGAAGACAAGACGGATCCTGAATATGGAAAATATCCTAAGGATAGGACTATTGAAGAGCTAATCAATTCGGCTGTGATAGTTTTGGACAAGCACTCAGGACCAACTTCGCATCAGTGCACTGCATGGGTAAAAAATATTTTTAACGTGAAAAAGGCCGGGCATGCGGGCACGCTGGATCCTGCTGTGACGGGCGTGCTGCCGATTGAACTGGGAAATGCGACAAAGGCCGCGACAGTTCTGAGCGGCTTGAATAAGGAATATGTTGGTGTGATGCATTTGCACAAGGATGTATCGGAAGATGCTTTGATGAAGGTGATTGAAGATAAATTTTTGGGAAAGATAAGACAAACTCCACCTGTAAAATCTGCTGTGGCGAGAAGGGAACGGGAGAGGACTATATATTCCTTTGATATTCTAGAGGCTAATGATAGAGATGTTTTGTTTAAAGTTGGATGTGAGGCTGGAACTTACATCAGAAAATTGGTTCATGATTTGGGGCAGTCTTTGAAAGTTGGGGCTCATATGTCAGAATTAAGAAGAACCAAGGTTGGGAACTTTCTTGAGGAAAACGCGCATTCATTGGTTGCAGTCAAAGATGCATACGAATTTTGGAAGGGAAAAGATGATGGAAAATTTTTGAGAGAAATTTTGATTCCGGTTGAAGATGCAATTCCACATGTAAAGAAGATTTCAGTAAAGGATTCTGCAATAGGGAATATCTGCAATGGTGCGCCTGTTTATGCAAATGGAATTTGTAGAATTCAGGAAGGGATAATCAGGGGCGAGACTATTGCTGTACACAGTCTGAAGGAAGAATTGGTGGCGTTTGGAATAGCGAAACTGACAAGCGATGAGATGCTCAAAAGAAAAACAGGTGTTGCAGTAAGGACGGACAAAGTGTTTATGGAAAGGGGAATTTATAAGATATTGCGATGATTTCGTGTTGCCTTCAGTATTTAAAAGTTGACTCCAAAATAAGACTTAAATAGTAAAATAAATTAGTGAGATATATGAAAATTGCAGATGTGAAGGTTGGGATGAGCAGCATCACTTTAACAGCAAAAATTCTGGAGATATCCGAGATTAGGAATGTCCAAACTAAGTATGGTCCGCGTTCGGTGGCGGATGCTGTGCTGGAAGATGATACGGGGCAGATTTCCATGTCCCTGTGGGAAGGCCAAATCAAATCCGTTTCAGTTGGAGATACTGTGAATGTGGTAGGTGCATATTCAACACAATTCAGAGAGAAGCTCCAGTTGAGTATTCCTAAGAATGGTAAGATAGAAGTTGTTTGATTGCATTAATCCTTAATGTTAAAGATTTAAGAATTGCTAATAATTTACAGGTAGACATCAAGAGCTGATTCTCAGGATGATGAGAACTTGTTGCCGGGGTCGCCTAATCTGGTATGGCACTGGTCTTGAGTCTTTGGAAAGCCAACCAGCGAGCGTAAGCTCTTGGGAGTTCAAATCTCCCTCCCGGCGCCATCCTTTTTAATTTTAGACGACACTTAATTGTCAATGATAAGCGTAGAACGGTATATGAAGATTTTTGGAGAAGGCTTTTCATTCGCACCGAGGAAAAAGATTTGGCAATTGAGAGCAAACACTCTGAAAATCGGCACGGATGATTTGGAAAGAAGATTGAGAGAAAAATACAAAAAAGTTGAAAAGGTGGGCTGGTATGAAGATGCTTTTCTTGTTGAGAGCGAGGGGAATTTAGTCAAATCATTGGAATATAATCTTGGCTATTTCTTCCTGCAAAATCTGTCGAGTATGATACCGCCTTTAGTCCTAGAACCTAATGGAGAAGATAGACTTCTGGACTTGGCGGCTGCGCCTGGCGCTAAGACAACGCAGATTGCGGCAATTATGAAGAATTGGGGTGTGATTGTTTCCAACGATGTCACAAACGACAGGCTAAAGGCATTGAGAGGAAATTTGCAGAGGTGCGGTGTTGTCAACGCTATTGTTACAGAGACTGATGGTAGAAATTTCCTTAAATCGGGTATTACGTTCAGCAAGATTTTGCTGGATGCGCCATGCACTGGCACCGGCCTTCTGTCTCCAAGGATTTTGCAAACTACCAGTGAAAATACGATAAGGAGATTAAGCCATACGCAAAGGCAGCTTCTGTTTTCGGCCAGCAGGTGCTTGGAAAAGGATGGTGTCTTGGTTTATTCCACGTGCTCGCTGGAGCCTGAAGAAAATGAAAGGAATATGGATTATGCGATCGACGAACTGGGTTTGGTTGTTGAAGAAATCAAATTGGACGGCATGTCTAGCATGAATGGGATAACGGAATGGGAAGGCAAAAAATTTAATGAAGATGTTTCCAAGGCCGTCAGGATAGTTCCAAATGAAATATTTGAGGGGTTTTTTGTATGCAAACTGAGAAAATACTGAATGAAAGTATAGAAGAGATTATAGAAAGGAATTATGGTACAGTGCCTGATCTAAAGGAGCTTGCTGTCTTCGTATCTGACAAGGAAAAAATCTGGATAACTACGAAGGAGGCTTTTGCATTGAAAAATGAATTGTACATAAACTCGATAGGCTTGTATATTGGAAAGTTGAAAAGAAATGACAAAATCCATTTGAGTCTAGAGGGCATGCAGTTTTTTGTAAAGGATGCCAAGAAAAATATTGTGGTTGTTGATGATGACACTATGAAAAAATTCATGCAGGGTTCTGATATCAGAACATTTAAGAAAGTAAATTGTGAAATAGATAATTTCGTTTTGGTGAAGTATGGTGAGGATTTTATTGGCACTGGTATCCTAAAAGAAGATAAGGTTGAGAATTTATTGCCAAAATCCAAGAGAATTTATTAAGCGCCAGTAGTCTAGCCTGGTAGGACATGAGCTTCCCAAGATTAGGATATAGCTTAGAGCGCGGGTTCAAATCCCGCTTGGCGCATACACTTTGCCGAAAGTCGCCTTGTAAAGTGTTAGGCCTTCCTCATCATCCAATGCTTGTAGAACACCGATAGCGAAATCTTTAGGGAAGCCATTCGGATAAGCTGGAGGTGGAATACCTTCTTCAAAATACATTACCATGTCGGGCTGAACCCCCATGCGTCCCTCAACATCCGCCCTTCTCATAGGTTGCATTTCACGCCTAAGTTTACAAAATTGCCTTTCGAGCTTGGTCAAGTCAATATGTCCATTTTGCCCCTTTCCATTTATAACAGAATAAGCTATTTTCTCAGAACGCTTTTTTAAATCTGCTGTCGTTTCCTGCTCGTTTCCAATATGATAAGAAAACATTTAATTAAATAATTGATTACTAAAGATATAAATTCCTTAATCCAGTATACAACCGAATAAAAAAAAACTTGTTGCAGTTGAGTGCGATAGGAAACCTAGATTGATAGGGCAAATAAAGGCTCAGTGAAACTTATAACAAATTTATAAACATTTGCTACTTTACAATACAGTATGGAACGCTTATTGATCTTTCAACATGTTTCACATGAGCATCCTGGAAGGTTTTTAGACATAACCCAAAACAATGGTGTGCAAGTTGATATAGTAAAGTTGTGGGAAGGACAAAAGCTACCAGATCTTAGCAAATATTCAAGACTATTGGTAATGGGTGGACCACAAAGTGTTTATGATTCGTTGGAGCAGTATCCTTCCAGAGATATTGAATTAGAGTCGATAAGAGAATTTACACGAATGGGAAAACCAGTTTTAGGAGTTTGTTTAGGAAGTCAATTAATAGCGCGTGCTTTTGGTGGAGATGTTTATCCAAATAAAGTTAATGGAAAACCATTCAAAGAGACTGGATTCTATAAAACGCAACTAACAGAAGAAGGCAGATCAGACCCTTTATTCCAAGGATTCCAAGAATCATTTGACGTTTTCCACTGGCATGAGGATATTTTTGATTTGCCTACCGATGCAAAATTACTGGCAACTAGCGGAAATGTTCACAATCAAACTTTTGTCCTCAGTAATTCAGCATACGGGGTTTTATTTCACTTAGAAATTACTCCACAAATGGTAGAAGAATTGGTTAGAGTGGATAACCAATGGTTGCATAAAGACAATATAGTAGATGAAAAAACTATGTTAGAACAAGCTTACAGAACCGAAAAAGTTCTTGGAGATTTAGGTGAAAGGTTATTTACTAATTGGCTTAATTTATGAGATATTGCCACTATAACAAATTTAAAAACATTCAAATCCTACATTATCTAATCGATGACTATGAGCAAAAGAACAGGGCCTTCCAATCCGCAATTGAACAAACTGGTAGAAATGCTGGAAAAGGGCTATTATGAGTCGAAATCCCCGATATGGAGGGATGTTGCAGAAAAGCTGGCCAAGCCCAGCAGGCAGAAGGTGGAAGTGAATCTGTCTGAAATAAACGAGCATGCGCAGGATGGCGGAGCAGTGGTAGTGCCTGGAGTTGTTTTGGGTAATGGGGAATTGAAAAAGACCGTAAGCATAGCTGCCTGGAGATTTTCCGCATCAGCCATGGAAAAAATAAGGAAGACCAAATCAAAAACGATAACAATCGAAGAGCTGATGAAGATAAACCCTAAAGGCACTGGTGTAAGGATACTTGCGTGATTCTTATGAAAATCTACGACGCTGAAGACCAGATATTGGGAAGGTTCGCATCTGTCATAGCCAAGTCTTTGATCAATGGAGAAAAGATTGTTGTTGTAAACAGCGAGAAGGCTGTCCTGTCGGGAAATCCCGAATCAAAGACGGAATTCTATTACGAACGAATGAAGCGTGGCGATCCAATACATGGTCCGTTCTTCCCAAAAAGACCGAATGAAATCCTGAGGAGAACTATTAGAGGAATGCTGCCGTGGGACAGGACAAAAGGTAGGGAGGCTTTTAGGAACCTTAAGGTGTTTGTCGGCGTGCCTGAGGAATTCAAGGATAAGACTTTTGAAAAGGTAGTTATTGCCGATGTCAGCAGGCTTAAGAGAAAGCATATCACTCTGGGCGAGATATCCGCTTCGTTGGGTGGAATGAAATGAAAAAGAATGAGAAAAAGGTTCAGTTCACCACAGGGAAGAGAAGATTAGCAGTAGCAAGGGCCAGGATTGTTGCAGGAACTGGCATGGTTAGGATAAACTCGCAGCCGCTTGACATTTGGGGCAATGAAGTCCTGAGGCTTTGGGTTAAAGAGCCTCTGCTGCTTGCAGGCGAGTGGGCTAAAAAAGTAAACATGGATGTCAATATAAGGTCTGGCGGGGCGGTTGGCCAAGCAGAAGCTGCGAGGATGGCTATTGCAAAAGGGCTTGTTGATTTTTCCAGAAGCAAAGAATTGAGAAACACTTTCCTGCATTATGACAGGAATATGCTTGTCTATGATCCAAGAAGGAATGAACCTCATCATGCTGGTGGTGCCTCAAGAAGAGGAAGCCGGCGTCACAAACAAAGGTCCAAGAGATAAAAGCCTTAAAGTTTTAAATACTCGAAATGAGTAATGAATTAAATTAATTGGTGGTTAAAATATTCGTTCCGATTCGCTGCGTATCATGCGGCAAAGTCATCGCCCATCTTTGGGAAAAGTATCAGGAGAGGACAGAGAAGGGCGAGGATGGAAAGAAAGTTCTGGACAGTTTGGGACTGGTTCGCTACTGCTGCAGGCAGAACTTCATGGGAAACATAAACCTTTTGAAGGAAATCAGCCAGTTCAAGCCGTAAATTTCTATCAATGATACTTTTCTAAACCAGCTTTTATGAAATCCTTGATGTCGTTTTCGTCGCTTTTAGGTTCTTTATTTTTATTTGCCTCTTGGAATTTCCACAAAGGCTCGTAGATTTTCTCTATGTCCTCCAACGATAAGGAGGGCTTCTTGCCGTTCAATATCTCAATCATTTCGTTTAGCATGAATTGATAAGATATAGGCCCTGTCGGGGAGCCGAAGCTGACCACATTTCTCTTCCCATTCTCCATTTCAATCAATTCCCATGTTCCTCTCAAGTTTGAATTGAATTCCTGCTCAGAGCTTATGTAATTCAAGTCCAAGAAGGCGCCTTTCTCAAAAATCAACCTCAAAGTCTTGTGTGTTATTCCATGCGGAAAACCTTTGCCCACTCTAACATGCGCAGATGCATCCTGCGCAAAGTTACTTCCTTCGATTTTGAACTTTGCATAAACTCCAGTTGGATTGGCGGAATCGTATTCTGTGTTTATAATGAAAGTTTCCGCATCAACGCAGTCGACAAAATTCGCCTTGCAGGTATAGGACAAAATTTCAAGAGGATGTATCCAGTCCATCAGAATTCCGCCATTCTCAGGCTTGAACAGCCAGTTCCTCCTCACGTCGTCGGGATTAATTTCCTCGAAGAATGTACCGACTGCGTGCGTTATCCTGCCGTATTCCTTTCTTGCATTAGCCAAAACCTTTGGAAGCTCCAATGTGAGAATCTTCCCAAGATAATGAAGATGGACAGTAGCTCTCTTGGAGTGGTTGTTGCTTCTTATGAAATCTATCACTCGGTTGAAGTCGCTGCGGTTGGTGGCAAAAGTCTTCTCTGTTATTGTGAACTTTTCATGCTCCAAGGATTGGATGGTTTGTTCTGCGTGAAATTTGTTGTGGCTCGCAATCTGCACAACATCCAAACTTTCAAAGAATTCTTCCGGCAGTGGTTTTTGTGGCTCGATTTTAAAATAATTTTCCCTGGCTATCCCGAACTTGTCCAGCTCTGCTTTCTTATTTTCGTAGGGAGTTACTCCGACTGCTTTGCTTAGAACTATTCGCCCATCCTGGTCCATTGTCCTTTTTAATCTGCTAACCCAGTGGCCTATCCCCACTGCGCCGAGATTGTACATCACTTATGCCCCCCAAATGCTCTTCTGATTGCCCCAAGCGTCTGGTAGCCATATGTGAATTTTTTCCCATCCTTCAATTTCTTCAATTCAAAACTGATTACTTTGATTGCCTCGTCTATAATTTTTTCCCTCTCTTCTTTTGACGCCCGTGAAATCATCCTCGTCCAATAGCTAACCGCACCATCTGCCAATGGCACGTCATTTTCCTTCGAAATTTCCAAAGCCATCCTAGGATAATCGCC
>CAYITO010000008.1:0-25192 GCA_964366355.1 uncultured archaeon | reverse complement strand
TTTGGCCGGTCTTGTTCTTATAATTTCGTCTCCGACCTTCAAGTCTTTTGCTTTAACATCTATAATTTCCCCTTTTCTTCTTACTGGAATCGTGTGGTCAGCGCTTGCTTTTATGTAGTACCCTTTGTCGCATTTTATTTTAAGAATTTTGTTTTTCTTGGTTCTGCTTATTCTTTGAAGCTTGACAAATCCATTGTTGCTCCAGACTTTAAAATCCAAACCAGCTACATCTGCGAATTCATGGCTGTCTATTGGCTTGCCTATTTTTTCAATCACATCATCCACGAAATCTTTTATGGGCAGTGCCTTGGTCTCGTGGTTATCTTTCAAAATTATCAAAGAATTGCCGTCAACGCAGTAAGTACATCTATTCGGACAACCCCTGCTGCTCCACAACTGCAACATCGGATGCTGAGCCAATGCATATCTGTAGTCCCTGACATCTAGGAACTCTCTATACGCTTTTGATACAAATGGTAGTTCGTCTAGGTTTTGTGTCAATTGCCGCGTCGGTGTGTTTATGATGTCCCCATTTTCCTTAAATGATATGCCAGTAACTTCTTTCAAGTGCTGGCCGTTGCTCAATTGATTGGCAATATCCAAAATTGTATAATCGTACTCACCTCTGGCAATGATGTCTATTGACTTGAATGATTTAAGTGTCTCTTCTGTTGTCGCAGTAACATGCCTTCCGGTGAAAACGATTGTTGCTTTAGAGATTTTCTTCACTTCATCGGCAAATTGCGCATCTTTATGGATGCTTGGAGTCGAGGATTCTATAACCACCATGTCGGGATTGAAGTCTTTGATTTTCTCTAGAGTCATTTGGAAGTCCAGGTTCTTGGCTATAGCGTCTATAAGCAATGGCTTGTGCTTGGATTCCATAAGAACTGAGGTCGCATAAGCTAACCAGAAAGGATAGTATAATGTACCTGATTTGGTCCATTCAGGCCAACGGCTGGTTTTGCTTATCTTAAACTGGTTGGGTGGGTTTAACAGCAATACTTTCACTCAATCACCATGCATAATAGATAATTTTGGATTAAGACTTAAAAGGGTTGTGTGAAACTTAGTTCCATGTTTTAGGGAAATAAAAGTTCCACAGAAGGTATATATATTTAATTTATATCTAATATATTATAATTGATGGTTGGGAAGAAGGGAACCTTTGAAGTGAAAATAGTTTCAGAGGTCAAGGCTAAGCAGATATTCCAAGGCAAGGTAACGAAGTTTGGCACGGGTGCGCATATCATCTTCCCGAAGGACCAGATAGGGAAGGCTGTGATTGTAATACCAGTTGAAGAGGAGTGATGGTAAAAAGTGAAAGTGTTGAATGCCATATCGAATTTTAAAAGTCGCTCTCCTATATTGTTCTTTACCGTCTTCTTCCTGCTAATGTCAGTATTCTCAATAGTTTTAGCATCCAAAGTCTTTTCACAGCCTGCATATACGGCGGACAACATTTTTGTTGAACTATTAGAAGTCAGAAGAGAGCAGCCAATGAGCGACAAGATAGGCTCGTCAATGCGATTTACTCTTGTAAACCCAATGCCAACAGAACAAGAGTTTGAGTTTGAGCGGGAAGAACTGCTTGAAGGCATAGCCCAACCAAGCAGCGGATTTGACATCTTGGTTAAGAATACAACCCTGAAGGAAATAATTGTACAAAACAAGACATATGTTGAAAACACAATTACACACACGCAGATATTTCCTAATGGGACGATAACTTGGAGTGAAACGCAATTGGTTCAGGTGGACGGGAATCCTTCAACTTATACCCAATTTGGGGACTCTGGATGGATAAACATAACTCAACTGGAAGACGGAAAAGTAAAATCAAAATTAAAATTAAAGCCAAACGAAAAAATCGAAGTGCTTTACATAACATATTTCAAAAGGCAGCTGGGCTTGAACAGGAGGGATGTTGTACCAGCAGTAAAAGTTTCAAACCAGATCTATAAAAAATCCGATTGGGCTGTAACTTTTGAAAATTACAACAAGGTGATAGGAATAAACACAAGTGTCTCTGTGCCTAATACAACAATCTGGATAGAACTTGCAAGGGTTCAGGGATTCGATGCCTCTGTAGACATAAGAAATACCTGCGAGGATATAAGGCTGACCAACCATGCAAACGATACAGCCCTTAAATTCGGAATTGGAACTCTTGAACTGAGCGGGTGCAACACAACATCAGGAAACACTACGCAGATTAATTTCAGGGCAACTTCAGATATGAACACAAATCCTGTACATCTGTGGTTCAACGATTCTGCAGTCACAACATTTGGAAATTTGACTTGGTACATAACCAACGAGACTTATGATGCTGGAAACAGGGGTGGACTAACTACGACAGGTGCTACTTTTGCAGACAAGGTTGTAAAGCTTACAGCAGGATACTCCAATTCTGTAAGAAACATACCTGCAGTTACTGCGGCAAAGAACGGGACAATCGGAGCTTATGGAAAGATAATACTAAGGACGCTTGGAGACAGGTGCAGGGTTGACATATTCCATAATGGAGCAGGCAGTGCTGGCGCTCAAAGATTATTCGGGACGGGTGCTGACAATGCGTTCTTCGCAGTGGACGACTATAACCAAGGTGCTACAGTGTTTCCAGAGCCTGCTTCAGTAACGACTGGTGTCCAGTATATGATGAAGATAGAGTTGAAAGAGAAGCTTTATGGTAAAGCTTGGTTGAACAGCATAGATGAGCATGTTGGGTGGAATCAGAGCTTTTCCAACACAACGGCAGCCAGTGGAACAACCTATTTCGGTCAGGACAACACAGGAGGCAATTGCGAGTTTGACGATTATTATGCTTACAACGCTTCCGATTCAAGCGTTGGAGAGCCGAGGATTTACAATCTCACATCGTTTACAGTAACAACGACTCCGGTATTTACTGTTAGTGGCGGCGGTGGGGACCCTCCAGCATCATATCTAAGCGAGAGTAGCGGAAGGGATGCGACTGAAGTCGGCATAAGAAATGCTCTCGGCACATCAGTTCCCATCTATACAGACCAGCAAATCTATGTCAGGCTTACCAACACTTCTCAATATTTGGGAAGGTTCGATAAAGTAACAAGGCTCGGGAGCCAGATATGGGCTTTCAACTACATCACGGACAGCCAGACTCCAACGAATGTCCCGAGCGTGGGGAATGCGCTGAATGTTCTTGAGATGGTAAACAGGACCACCAGTGCAAATGTTACAACTGATGTGCAGAACTTCATAACAAATACCAGAATGTCGTGATGGTGAGATGCATTTGGGCTATAACAAAACAGAATTTGATTTTGATTTTCATCAGTTTTCTGATTTTGGTTCCCGCATCGATTGCTGCCGATGACTCCTACAAGCCGTACCTCCATGAAGCCAATGTCCCCGAGCATCCGAAGGTGAAATTGTACGGGAGTTATAGCACCAACTTGTTTTCTGGTGCTGCAACTTATACGTACCCTATAGAAGTTCCTAAAGGGACTAATGGATTGCAACCGTCGCTGTCAATAACCTACAACAGCCAGAGTGTGAAGCAGAGGCCTGGAGTACTCGGCAGCGGATGGCAGTTGACGCAAAGCTACATCTACAGGGATGTGAACGGCACTGTGGACAGCACGCCCGATGACAAGTTCAAGCTGATTCTAAACAGCAATGCTCATGACTTGGTTTACGACAGCAGTGACGGGTTGTTCCATACCAAGATTGAATCGTTCATGAAGATCCAGAATTCGTCAAGCAGCAACAACACTTATGGTTTGTACTGGATGGTTACTGCAAAAGACGGCACACAGTACAGGTTCGGATACAGCAACGGCTCGGAGCTGGCGTCAAATACTGGAAAGAATTACGCCGTGAGGTGGAGCGTTGATTTGGTTAACGACACTCACGACAACAAGATATTCTATTATTATTCTGAGGACCCCAATGCCGAGGACAAGGGCGCTGCATACCTGGTTCAGATACAGTACAATAACGACAGGAGGAGGGCGGTTGATTTTGTCTATGAGGGTTCTGCAAGGCCTGACAAGAGGACCGTATACGAGCAGGGAAATACTTTGAATGAAAGCAGGAGGCTTGGCAATGTTCATGTATACGCAGACGGCAGACTGGTCAGGAACTACAGTTTCGAATATCTGAACTTGAGCGCTGAGAGGTCTTTGTCGTCGCTGTCGAAGATGAAATATTTCGGCTCTGACGGGGTTTCGTTGCTGCACCAAGTGTCATTCGAATATCATTCATCGGGCGCAAATTTCAGCAAGTCTTTCACAAAGTGGATAATGCCAACGGATTTTTCTGTGGAGACGTCTGACCACGGGGCGAGGCTGGTTGATTTCAACAATGACGGCTTTGTCGATGTGCTGCTGGGGAGGGAGGTTAATGCCGACAAGAGGGCTTGGGTCAATGACAGGAACGGCAATTTCGTGCTCGACAATTCGTTTGCCCCGCCGATTTATTTTGTCAACACCAACGATGCTGATCAGGGAGTGAGGTTTGCGGACTTGAACAATGATGGGTTGATTGACATCGTGCAGTCGAAGAACTCGCCTGACACAAGGCTGGCTTGGCTGAACAACGGCACTGGATGGAACAGTTCAATTATATGGAAGTTTCCGAATTATGTTTATTTTCTACAGGGTGGTGTGGATGGCGGGACTTATCTGGTTGACTTCAACGGGGATGGAAGGGTTGACATATTGCAGGCGAGCGGCGGCAACAAGAGTGCGTTTGTCAACAACGGCAATGGGTGGACTAATGCAAGCTCTGTGTGGACGGCTCCTGTGGAATTTATAGACGACATAGGTGTGGATACGGGGGCGAGGCTGGAGGACGTGAATGGAGACGGGCTGGTTGATGTCATCAAGGGGCATAATGGGCATAATGCCTGGCTCAACATGGGGAACGGCACCTGGGCGGATTTTTCCTCTGTATGGGCTCCTCCGATTGACTTCGTGACAGGCAGCAATCCTGACAGGGGAGTGAGGTTTGCCGATGTTAATGGCGATGGATTGGTTGACATTCTTGAGGATTACTTCAACGAAAGCACTTCGTCGAGAAATACTTGGCTGAATAATGGAAATGGCTGGACGCTGAACAACTCGTGGGAGTCTCCGGAGGTTTTCATATTGAATGGGAGGAATATTGGGAGGAGGGTGTCGGATGCCAACGGCGACGGCTTCATGGACATATTCATAGCCAACGGGAGCACCAAGTTTACCTGGATCAAGAACCACACCACGCCTTTCCTGCTCAAGCGCATCGTCAACGAGCTTGGCGGGGTTATTGCCATAGAATCTGTCAACTATACAGCTTCCACTTCATTCGGCAACAATGGGACCAACAACATTTCCGATATCGGCTTCAACGTCTGGGTCGTGGCGAATGCAACGCAGAACAATTCCATGACCGATGCGTTCGGCGTCGTGGGGAGGTCCAATTACACGTATGCGAATGCAAGCTACGATTATGATGATTTCGAGTTCAGGGGCTTTGGCGCTGTAAATGAGACGCTTCCTGATAACTCGTTGGTAAGCCATCACTTCCACCAGGATGATGCGAAGAGGGGGATGGAATACAGGACAGAGGTGTACAATTCCACCGGCAATATTTTCTCGAAAGATGAGAGCACTTATAATTTCACCAACACCAGCGGCTATTTCAAGGTCTTCCTTCTTTCGCAGGCTAATTACCTGCATGATGGAAATTCTACCAGTGCCAAGGTGACGAATGCTTCTTTTTCTTATGACAATTTCGGCAATCTTGTTTCAAGTGTTTTCTTTGGAGATGTCAATGTTACTGGAGACGAGAAGTTTGAACGATATTCTTACATAATTAATTCTACTTCATGGATTGTCGACAGGCTGAGGCAGTACCAGCTGTTTTCATCGGATAATTCCACGAAAGTTAGTGATGTGAAGTATTCGTATGATGGTTTGTCTTATGGTAGCAATACAACCAAGGGTGATGTCACTGAGGTTGATACTTGGATTAATCCAAGTAGCGGCAGGCATGTCGTCAAATATGAGTATGATTCTTTTGGGAATGTGGTTAGAACTATAGACCCGTTAGGAAGGATTACAAGGTATGGGTTTGGGTTTAGGGACACCACTTTCACTTATCCTGATTACGTGATGAATCCATTGTTCCATACTGCTTCGTACAGGTATGACTTGGGCACAGGCAATGTTCTGTGGGAGTTTTCGAATAATGTGAATACCTCTTTCCACTATGATGTCTTTGGAAGGATTGTCAAGGAAGTACAGCCGTTCGACAATTTTGAACTGCCCACCAAGAACTACACTTATATTTTTGATGGAGTAGCTCCTGAGATAGCCAAAGTTTCACAAAGGACTACGGCGAATAAGACTTATGACACGTATTTCTACTATGATGGCTTTGCAAACTTGATTCAGGTGAAGAGACCTGCTGACGGCGGGCAGCAGATTGTGAAGAATCTTTTCTATGACGGGATGGGGAGGGTTGTTAGCGAACAGAATCCCTACTTTGATTCTTTTAGTACTGGATTGAGTACTCCGTCTGCTACTGTGAACAGGACTAACTACACTTTCGATGCCTTGGGAAGAGTAATATTTGTAAGGAATCCAGATGGTACCAACAAGACAATTTTATTTAATCACAGATTGGTTACAGCATTCGACGAGAATCGGCACAGGAAGCAGTATGTGCTTGATGGATACGATAGAATTTCCAATGTTTTGGAATTCAACAACAATCCGATATTAGACGCAGTCCTGAATGTAACCTCAGAAGAAGTTTACAATACTTCCTACGAGTATGACACTTCGGATAATTTAGTCAAGATTACTGATGCTCTTGGCAACAAGTTTGCTTTTACTTACGATTCTCTTGGAAGAAGAATAACATTATCAGACCCTGACTTGGGGAACTGGAGTTACGAGTACGACTTGGTTGGCAATCTGATTACGCAGAAACAGAATGGAGGTGGTAATTTAGTCAGCGGTGATAATTACTACAGGGAATACGACGGATTGAACCAATTAATAAAAATTCGTAATGGAACATCCACTTCACCAGTTGTTGAGGAGTACTCCTACGACCCGTTCGGTCAGAGGATAAAAATCACTAGGAACGATACCGCCAACACAACAATCTACACTCCATTCAAGGAACTGATGCGGATTAAAAACTCCACAGGCAGTTACGACTTCACTTATGTCTACCAGGAAGGAATTCTTGTTGCCAGAGTTAATCCCGATGGTTCTAAGTATTTCTATCATCCTGACCATCTGGGAAGCACTACGTTGATTACTGATTCTAATGGAAATGTTGTTGAGAATACTTACTACAGTCCGTATGGGGAGACACTCGCAAATGGGCTTGCTGATAGTAAACTATACACAGGGCAGTTCAGAGACCAGACTGGAACTTACATGCTTTGCAATGTTCCTTACAAGCCAGAATGGGGACTTAGGTTAAGGCCTGATCCTATAGTTCAAAACCCATACAACCCGCAGTTTCTGAATAGGTACGCTTATGCGTTGGGCAATCCTTACAAATACAAGGATCCGTGTGGAAAATACCTAGAATCCGCTATAGACGTAGCTTTCATAACAATGGATATACGGGATATACAAGATGATCCTACTAACCTTTGGAATTATGCTTCATTGATTGCTGATATAGGCGGGTTGGCTGCCCCTGGTCTGACTGGCGGGAGGGTTGTTGTTAAGGGGGCTGAGGCTGGAGTTAAAGCGTTTAGTTCTGGTGGTAAAGTTGCTTATATTGGAAAAATTGTGGGAAAAACTGATGATGCTACTAAAACTACTAAACAAATTTCACAAGCAGAAAAAACCTTCACCAGGAGTAATTTCAGAGGTAACTTAGTAAAGAGTACTGGAACTAATCCTAAATGGGCAGAAGCACATCATAAATTGCCTGTGAAATTTGAAGATAAATTTAATAAGGCTGGGGTAAATATCCATGACCCAAAATATGGAACTTGGGTAGAAAAGACTAAGCACAGAGAAATAAGTTATGCCTATAACAAAGAGTGGGAAACCTTCTTTAGAAATACTAAAACCCCGACTAAAGAACAAATTGAAGATTTTACAAAATATCTAGAGAAAAAATATGGTTTGAGATGATACAAATGGAAAACACTAAATTTTTTGACTTAAGACATGGTTGGGCAAACAGATATTATTGGTTCGATGTAATAGAAAATGTCGACCCATCTACACTACCATTTGAAGAGATGATTAAAAAAAGTAAGTTTACATTTTCAAAGCAAAGCGGTACTACTCCAACCGATATCCATGGTAGTACATTGGCTATTGATTTTTACTCAGAAAGATTCATCAATTTTCTTAAAAAAATTGGTATTCGTAACTTTTCTGCATACAAGTTGAAGTTTGTTCCAGAAATGAATAAAATTGGGGATTATTATTATCTTGAACTTAAAGATAAATTGAAAGCAAAAAAAACAATGCGACACAGCTATGTTGCTGATGTAACTTTCTACTTGAAAGACTGGAAAGGTCAGGGCATTTTTACAATAGAAGGGACCCGAATTGCTGTTGTTACTGAAAAATTAAAAAGGTTGATCGAAAAGGAGAAATTGAAAAATGCTAAGTTCGAAGAAATCAAACCGGCATAAAAATAAAACATTGTTCATAATTCCGGTAATAGCTTTTTTAGTATTAACATTGATAAAACCAGTCCACGCCTTTGATTATCTAGTATACAATGATGACACATATCACCTCGACTTCCTATTCCTCAAACTCGAAGGCATAACTAACTCAGAAAACAACTCCACATACTTCAAAGCAATAATGACAATAGATTTAGAAAATGATTCGTATATTATCAAATTCCCGTATATCCAAGTGCAACCATTCGATTCGTTTGAACTGCCCACCAAGAACTACACTTATATTTTTGATGGAGTAGTGCCTGAGATAATTAAAGTTTCGCAAAGGACTAGTGCGAACAAGACCTATGACATTTACTTTTACTATGATGGATTTGCCAACTTTATTCAATTCAAACAACCTGCCGATGGTAACCAACAGATTGTAAAGAATTTGTTCTATGATGGTTTAGGTAGAATCGCTAGTGAGCATAATCCTTATTTCGATGCATTATCCACGGGATTAAGTACACCTTCCACTACTGTTAACAAGACTAATTACACATTTGATGCTTTGGGGAGAGTTATTTTCTTAAAGAATACGGATGGGACGAATAAAACAATTCTGTTTAACCACAGGCTGATCACTGCATTCTACGAGAACAGTCACAGGAAGCAGTATGTGCTTGACGGATACGACAGGATTTCAAATGTGCTTGAATTTAATAACAATCCAATCCTCGATGCGGTCTTGAACGTAACCTCGGAGGAAGTCTACAATACAACTTACGAGTATGATGCTTCTGACAATTTGATAAAGATTACTGATGCTCTCGGGAACAAGTTTACGTTTGGATACGATTCGCTCGGGAGAAGAATTGCATTATCAGATCCTGACTTGGGCAACTGGAGTTACGAGTACGACTTGGTTGGCAATCTGATTACGCAAAGACAGAATGGAGGTGGGAATCTAGTCACTGGAGATGGTTATTACCGAGAGTATGATGGATTGAACCAGCTGATTAGAATTCGAAATGGTTCTAGTGTTACTTCACCAGTTGTCGAGGAGTACTCCTACGACCCGTTCGGGCAGAGGATAAAGATTACTCGCAATGACACAGACAACACTACCATCTACACTCCGTTCAAGGAGCTGATGAGGATAAGGAATAGTTCTGGAAGTTTTGATTTCACTTACGTCTACCAGGAGGGGATGCTTGTAGCTAGAGTTAACCCTGACGGGACTAAATACTTCTACCATCCTGACCACTTGGGAAGCACTACTCTGATAACAGACAGCAGTGGGAATGTTGTTGAGAATACTTATTATTCACCTTATGGGGAGTTATTGAGTGGAGGGAGTGCTGATGTTAAGCTGTATACTGGGCAGATGAAGGACAATGTGTTGTGCCAGTACTACTATGGGAAAAGATATTTCTCGCCTTGCAATGCACAGTTTACGCAACCGGATACTTTGATACAGCGTATTTACAATCCACAGAGTTTGAACAGATATGCTTACACACTAAACAATCCTTACAGATATACAGACTCAACTGGAAATTACATAGAATCTGCTATAGATGTAGCGTTCATATCGATGGATATAGCAGACATACAAAGTGACCCAACCAATCTTTGGAATTATGCGGCACTGGTTGCTGATATAGGTGGATTGGTTCTTCCTGGAGCAACTGGTGGAAGGGTTGTAGTCAAAGGTGCAGAGTTTTTATCAAAAGGGGATAAAGCTATAGATGTTGCTAAACTCGAAGAGAAAATACAAAATGTAGCTAATAAACTAGGAAAAGTGTCAGATGCACCATCTGGTACTAGAAAGCATTCGGAAGCTTTTAGACGATTGGAAGGTACACCAAATCTGCAAGTAGATGTTTTTAGTCAGGGTGGCAAGGTTGTTCCTGCACACTCCCCTAATTCAAAAGGTTTTGACATATTAATTACACCACAGGATTTATCGAAGCCTGGAACTAAAATAGATCAGTCTCAAATAGTTGGAAGAGTCGATTTAAAGTTTGGTAAAAATACTCAAATTTCAACTAAACAACAAAGAGGTTATGCAAAGGAGACAGGTGGCCGAGCAATTTCTATAAGTCCAGAGCCAAGTATAGCGGACAAAATTTGGGGTGGAATAGTAAATTGGTGGGATAATTTATGGAAGTGATTATGAATGTGGTTTAAGAAATCTTATGACATAAAGTCTGAAAATGAATGGATAACTAGAGAGCAGATAGGTTTCTTCTTATTTACACGAGCAAACTTACTCGAAACTCGTTATAAGAATATTATTATAGAAATGATAAATGATTTTTTAAAAGTAATTGTGCCAGAGCAATTCGACAAATTGAGAAATGGTCCAGATGCAAATTATTTTAAACTAAATACTAAAATTAATTTTGTAAAGTTCAAAAAAGATTTCTTGAAATTTAAATATGAATATAATCCGGATAAGGATATTGATAATACTGGCTATGAGATTGATTTCAAGAAAGGAGGTGGAAATAAAAATACAATTGGCGACTTTAGATTTTACATCAACATAGACGGCAGTATTAATTATAATGAATACATTGTTAAAACTAAAAGGTATTGTCATGAGATAGCAATCTTTGTACCTAAAGATTTCATAGGAATAGAAAGGTTAATAAATTTCATAAAAAAATTCTATACTTCGTTAAAATGCTGTTATGGTTACATAAACCCTGTAATATCCTACAATAAAGCAGAATTCGGGAAAATAAGCAATATTTTAGAACACTATACGAAAGGGGAACCTGATATATTTGATATTCCAGATAATTTAAGTAATAGTGAGTATCTCGAAACAAAAATTAAGGGAGTGCATTGGGGTAACTTAATATCTCAAAAACATATAGAACAACTCGATGGGAAAGAAAGGATTGAAAATGAACTAAAAAATTTTACCATCGAAGAATTACCGCAGAATAGTCTATTTATTAAAATGCCTCTAAATATACCAGATAAGAAAAATAATGATATCATAAAATATTACAAAATGCTAGCAAAAATTTTTGAACCAATATTTATTCCTCGATGGAATCAATCTGATATAGGTCTTAAAGTTGGCCTACACCGAACAGGTGATAAATTCTTAAGGAGATTCTTATGAACGTGCAAAATTTTTTGATAGAACCTCGAGAAACTCTGAAAGAAATAAACTTTTGTAAGCTCTTAAAACGCAAAAACACAAAACTAATCTCATACTGGAAAAAATTACTTGATAACGGCTACATAGTATTTTTCGACTGCCAGCTAGGAAATACCGAATTACAATATCGTGCTTTCAAATTAACAATCGGTAATGTAGAACTTTTCCAAGAACAATTCACAATAACCATTACTAACCCAGATGGTAGTAACAAAACTATTACTTTCAACCACAGGTTGGTTACTGCTTATGATGAAAATAACCACAAGAAATCTTATCTGCTGGATGGATATGACAGGATAATCAATGTCCTTGAGTTCAGCAACAATCCTATTTTGGATGCAGTGCTTAATGTAACTTCTGAGGAAATCTACAACACTTCTTACGAATATGATACTGCGGATAATTTGGTCAAGATTACTGACGCTCTTGGAAATGTCTACTCGTTCACTTACGATTCCCTTGGAAGAAGGATTGCATTAACCGATCCTGATTTGGGGAATTGGACTTACAGCTATGATTTAGTTGGGAACTTAATTACTCAAAAGCAGAATGGCGGCGGCAATCTTGTCAGTGGTGATGGCTATTACCGTGAGTATGACGGGCTAAACCAACTAATAAGAATCCGCAACGGAACTTCCACCTGAAGAGCTACTTCCAGACGAACTGCTGGAGGATGATGAGCTACTACTGGAGGATGAATCCGATGAGGACGACGATGAAGAACTGGTGCTATTCGTAGTATTTTGGAACACTCCGAAATTACTAAATTTTGTTGTATTCATCCACACGTAATTCCTTTCCATATCAACCCCTCCGTCTCCTGTCCTTTCCCATTGCCCAGAAGTGTCATTGTATCGCAATACGACCAACTTGCTTTCATTCAAGCCCTCCGAAGACAACTCCTCTTCGGTATATGTCATGTTTACTATGGCCCATTCCATGTAGTCCTTGAAGGGTCTTGCAGTATCCTCCAAGACTTGCACATACTTGTTAAATGCGGTGAAATTGCCCTTGTTGCTTATGCTTTTATTATACAAATAAATTTTCATTCTCCAATCAGTGCTTTGGGTTGGCTTGCTTCCTGTATCGGAGCAGGTTGTCCAGTTTATATAACCAGACGATGTACTATACGATGAGTTCAGTTTTACCACGAAAGAGGAGTTTGTTGTATTCGTGCTGTTGACGCGGATTATCCTATCGCAATTGTCAATGTTATTGATCCAACCCTGAAGGATATTGGAACCCATGAACTGGGGCAATTTCATTACCTTAATTGGCTGGACTCTCAAGGTTGCATTTGAATCTTCGGTAACAATTATAGACAAGTTGAATTCTAAACTAACAGGCATTTCATCTGGGACAGTAAAATTAAATGCTTGAACTGCACCCGGAGCTGCAAAAGTCCGATTAAAGACATTGTAAGTTAAATTATAGGAGTGTGTGTTATTTTCTATGAAACCAGTTATATTCGTAATACTTTGCCAGCAATTACTGCAGTCACCAAACATTAAATCAACGCTGGATATAGGCAATGTTGAGTTTAATAAAGCGCTTTTGACATAGTAAGCAACTTTTAGTTCGGCTAAAGTCGGTGGCAACAGTAATAGAAATATCAAAATGAAAGCTACTGTGCTATATACATTGAAAGTAAGTTTGTACATTTTTAATCGCGACCTGTCAACCTGATGCGCCAGTGCTAATTTCTATAAAAATATCCAGCTTTATAAATACAGTTCTTCCTTTGGACAAAGGTTGGTAGAATAAGCAATGGGAAAGAACTTTACCGCATCCATAATCACCCTAACTTAAAACAAACTTATAAATCTTGCACTTCTGTAATTAAGTTTAACTTGGGTGGTTTGGTTGGCGGAGGAAAAAATAGTTTTGGAATTTAAGAACATCTCGCTAGTAGCGCTTCTAGTCATCCTTGGCGTATTCTTCATCCTAGAGTTGCAAGTAACATTTCCAAACCCAATAACATTTGGCGACGAGGCTTTCCATACAGGGATGGCTCGCTATATGGCCAAAGAAGTGGATTATCCGGGATGGGTAACAATAGAAGGGACCGAATACGGCAGGCAGAACTTCGGCAAGCCGGCTATGCTTCACCTAGTTGAGTCTGGATTTTTCCTCCTGATAGGATTTAATGAGGTTTTGGTGAAAATTTTATTCCCGCTCATATCGTTTCTGACAGCGTTGGCGATCTACATTTTCATGAAAAGACTTTATGACGAGGCCATTGCGTTCGTAGCGGCAATCGCATTTGTCACAATGCCTTCAGTGGTAACTTATTCTGTAACTTTTTACACAGAGGGGCTGCTGGTGTTTTATTTCATCTTATCTATTTTGGCATTTTTGTACAGTCTGAAAACCGAAGATAAAAAATATTTAGTCCTGTCTGGAATTTTCGCCGCATTTGCATTCCTAACAGAGGTTTCGTCCGTTAACCTAATTATCTTCTTTATCCTAGCCGCGCTTTATGAGCTGTCGAAGAAAAACTTCCAAATTGCTAAGTATACAACTTTGGCTGCTGTGTTTATCATCATTGTAGGTGGTTTCTTCATCAGAAACCTAAGCCTCTACGGAACTCCTGAGTGCTATCTGCCGTTCACAGACAAGATTTACTCCAAATCCGGATGCAATTATGGTGTTACCATCAAAGAACAGGTTTACCAGTATAAGGCAATAACAGCAGGCGGAGGTTCTGATGAAAGCGTGTACAGGCTGGGCATAATAAATTTCCTGGATTTTGCATATGGCAATTTGTGGCTGGTTGTCTTGGGGTTGTTTGGCGGGGTATTTATATCACTCCACCGCAAAGACGCAACCAGCATCATGCTACTGCTTGCCTTGCTTACTTTCGTGCTTTACTTCCAATTCACCACATCAAGGGCAGAGGATTCGGCAAGAAACTTGCTGGCATGGACGCCTATATTCGCAATCTTCACTGGGATTTATTTCGGGAGGCTGTATGAACTTCTGCAGTCCTATCAAAGATACATAGCGCTGGTTATTTTCCTTATTGTTGTCATCCTGGCTTATCAAAATTTGATACCGAAGCTTGCCACAATGGCTCAAGTAAAACAATTTTCTCCAGCGTTCTTTGAGGCATGTGAATGGGTTAAAAATAATTTGCCGGACGATGTGGTGCTGTCAACGGTTTGGGTTCATCGTGCGGCCTATAGCTGCGATAGGGTTGTAGTTGGCAATCTGCCTGATATTTTCCTGAGCAAAGATTTGAAATTAATTGAGACGAATGCTAAGGATGTTGGTATAACACATTTATTCATCCAAAAGTTCAGCTTGAGCAACGAGGATATAAGCGAAAGGTACAGGATTGACGTGGTACAATTCTTTGAGGAAAATGAGGATCATTTTGTAAAAGTGTATGAGAATGGCGCTCCGCTAAATGAATGCGTGCAACAAGGCGGATGTGACGGGAACATAATTTACGAACTTAAGTTTTAGTTACAACGAATTTCTCCAACACCAACGCGTCCATTCCGCTTCTCATGAAAGTGCTATAGGCATTTTCTGGAGTGTTTACAACAGGCTCCCCCCTCAAGTTGAAACTTGTGTTCAAGATTATCGGCACCCTAGTTTTCCTCTCAAACTTTTGTATTAGTTTGTAGTAGCGTGGGTTTTCTTCCTTGAAGACAGTCTGCAACCGCCCAGTACCGTCGACATGCGTGACTGCCGGTATGATTTTTTCTTTATCCTTCTTTACCGGGGTTACATAAACCATGAACCTTATAGGATAGAAGTCATTTGCTTTTGGAAGCTCGAAAAACTCATGAGCCCTTTCGGCCAATACCGATGGTGCAAATGGTCTGAATGGTTCCCTGAATTTAATTTTCTTGTTTACTATGTCTTTCATTTCTGGATTCCTTGGATCGGCAATGATGCTTCGATTTCCCAATGCCCTAGGACCCCACTCGAATCTTCCTTGGAACCAGCCGACGACTTCTTGATTCAATAAATGATTGACAACTTCATCCAAGAGCTCGTCCTCACTTTTAAAGTATTCGTACTTGATTTTCTTGGCAGACAAGAAATTTTTTATTTCCTCCTCACTGTATTCTTGCCCGAAGTAAACATTACTTATTGCTGCTTTAGCAGGGTCGCGATTTTTTTCTAAAAGCGAGTAATAAGCGAATAGCGCTGCTCCCAAAGAACCCCCGTCATCGCCTGCAGCAGGCTGTATGAACAAATTCTCAAAAGGTGTTTCGTTCAGTATCCTGTAGTTCGCTTTGCTGTTTAGAGCTACACCACCTGCAAAGCAGAGGTTCTTCATCTTTGTCAATTCATGGGCGTGGTTGGCCGTTTTTATGAGCATCTCCTCTATTACTTCTTGAATGCTTGCAGCGATGTCGGCATAATAAGGTATAATCTTCTCCCTGTCTTCTGGAGGGCATGGTTTGCCGAACAGCTTTTCAAACTCCTTGTTGAACATCCTGTCGACAGAACGGTGGAACATGAAATATTTCATATTCAGTGAAAAGCTTCCGTCATTTGCGAGATTTACTAGCTTGTATATTTTGTCCTTGTATTTTGGCTTGCCGAACGGGGCTAGACCCATCACCTTATACTCGCCTTCATTCACCTCGAATCCAAGAAAGGCTGTGATGGTGCTGTAAAGCAATCCGAACGAATGCGGAAATCTTAATTCTTTTAACAGTTCTATTTTATTATTCTTTCCATAACCAATGGTTGCAGTGGCCCATTCGCCGACCGCATCTGCTGTAATTATTGCAGAGTCCTTGAACGGGGAGCAAAAGAATGCACTGGACGCATGCGACAAATGATGGTCGCTGAATAAAATTTTGCTATAGTCTTTTATCTTCAACTTTTCTGCTATTGTATTTTTTACCCAGAGTTTGTCCTTCAGCCAACTCAGCATAGACTCTCTAAATACTGTAGAAGATTTGGGATAGGTTTCAAGAATTGTCATTAGCAGTCTTTCGAATTTCACAAATGGTCTTTCGTGGAAAATCACATAATCGAGTCCAGTCGCAGTTATTCCTGCCCTCTGCAGGCAAAAATTTATGGCGTTATGGGGAAATCCGTAATCGTGCTTTTTCCTGCTGAATCTCTCTTCCGCAGCCGCAGCAATGATACTCCCGTCTCTAACTATTGACGCCGCTGCATCGTGATAGTAGCATGAAATACCAAGTATCGTTGCCATAGACTAACCTTGATTCCTGCTTTCCTCGAGATTTTTAGGGACTTTGCCTTTAGCATTAATCCAGTATGATTCTTTCCTGCTTTTGATTTGCAACTTATCCGAAAGGAGTCTGGAACCTATGCCTGGAATCGCAAATAATGTGAAATACAGAACTGTGAGGATTATTCTGGACATTATGTTTCCTATGAACTCCGAGATTCGTAGCCATTTTTTCCACAATGGAGTTAATGCTGCTTTCAAGCAATCACGTTAATTCTAAAGAACTTAGAACAAAGCATAAATAAATGGTCCTAAGCCAGTTGTCGAGGCGAGCATGAACAGTATTCCGAACACAAGCAGTACAAGAATGAATGGTATCAGCCACCATAATTTCTTCCTCCAAAGGAATTTCAACAAGTCGCCTATAATCATGAAGACTGCCTTTAAAGTGCTGAGAACTCCCATCAAATCATCCTAATTTATCAAATTTTAATTTTCTAGGTATTTATAAAAGAGGAAATATTGTTCTATTGCTTAATTGCGATAAGTTCAGCACGTATCTCATCTATCGCGAACGGGGAAAATTTCTCGGTGAAATGCGGCCTTAAGTTGATTATCGGGTTTACGATGGGATTTAGTATAGTAAAAATACCGGCTCTTACAAAATTGAGCCTGATTTTTGCCTTGAACCGTGATTTTGTATAATAGTTTTCGTCGATTTCATCTGTAAAGTATTTCCAGGAATCGTAAGCGAAGTATCTTTTGTGGTCTGGGTTCACATAAGCAAAATTAGAAGAATAATGGGGTACGGAACATTTTAGCTTGCCGTTGGGCTTCAGTATCCTGTATATTTCATCCATAAGCTCGAAGAACTTGTGTACATGCTCCAAGACATGGTGCGCATGTATGACATCAAACTCGCCGGTCTTGAACGGCAGAGGCAGAACTTCCAAATCGTGGACAACATCAACGCCTTCTATAGAAAATTTGTCAAGTCTAATGACTTCGTCTCCACCGGAAATTTTTACTGGCTTCTTTCCTGCGCCTATTTCTAATATTTTCATTTGAATCCTTGTATTACAGGTGTTAGATTAAGATTATCAAGACCTAGAACCATCTGCAATTTTTCCTGCAATTCATAAGTTGCCCGCATGGTGATATAAATGGCTTTGCTCAGCATGTTTTTGTTGTGCCAATCTGAAAAAAATCCGAGATAGTAGAAGAAACCGCATTTCAGCCTCCAATAGAGGTTCTTGTTGAAGAATGCAAGGAAATAAAACCTGCTGGCAACTAATTTCAACAAATCTATCTCCGTTGGTTTGAATGCTTCGGGGAATTTTCTATTCATCAAGTTGAGATCTCTGCCGACAATAAGCATTTTCCTCATGAAAGTTTTCTCCTGCTGGATGTGGCTGTGGTAGACGATTGCCTTTGGATTATAGACAACCCTTATGCCCCTCTTTTCCAGCCTAATGCCCAAATCTATGTCTTCGCATGATGCGAAATTTATATCCTCGTTGAAATTTTCCATCTCCAGCCATTTTCTATCCATCGTAAGATTGGACGTCAAGAAATTTTTATACCCGCAATTGTTCCAATCCTTGATTCGGAAGTCGAATTGCGGACCGTACGGGGCTATAAACCGCATGAAATAGTTGATTTCTATGTTTGGATCCCAGTCTATAAAGCCTAAAACAGCCACGCCCTTTTCCTTTTCGTGGATTTTTATATGCTCGGCCAGCCAGTGCTTGTCAGGAAGCATGTCATCATTGACGAGCGCAATGTATTCACCCTTTGCTTTCCTGAGTCCTATGTTTCTTGCAACTGTGGGGCCTACATGATTTACAAAAGTATAGTTGATTTTGAGCTTAGATGTTTTCTTAAATTTCTTGATTGCAGAACTGGTATTGTCTGAAGACCCGTCATCGACTATGACAACCTCGAATTCCTTGATTGGGAAAGTCTGCTTCTCCAAGTGCTTTAAGCAATTGATCAAGATGTCTCTTCGGTTGAAAGTCGGCATTACTATTGAAAATTTCATAATGGATCACATTTTGGTGCATTGTTTCAGATAATCTTTGGCTCTGGAAGCGGAATTATAAATTTAATGCCATCATCCTTATATCTTTTTGTTTTGTCCAAAATCTCATCGGCAAAGTTCCAAGCAAGTATCAATATGTAATCTGGCCGCTTGGAATCCAGTGTTTTCGGAGCCACTACTGGTATGTGCATTCCTGGTGTATACAGCCCCTGCTTAAGGGGGTTCTCGTCAACTATGTAGTCGATATAATCCTTCCCGATTTCACAAAAATTAAGAAGAGTATTGCCTTTTGCTGGAGCTCCGTAAGCGGCTATTATCTTCCCGTCTTTTTTTATTTCTTTAAGAAAGCCAGACAATTTTGCCTTTACATGCTGAACTTTATCCGCAAACTTCTTGTATGTTTCAAACTTGTCTATTCCATAACGTTTCTCAAACTCTACCATCTCAGGAACAGACTTATCTATATCAAATTTCCCAGCTTGCTTCTTTACAAAAATCCTCAAAGACCCGCCGTGGACAGGGATTTTTTCAACATTAAAAATTTCCATGTCTAGCTGCTTGAAAAAATTCATCAGTGGCGTTAGTGAAAAATATGACAAATGCTCGTGGTATATGGCATCGAAAGTCATTTTGTCAAACATCTCTATCAGATAGGGCGCCTCAATTACAAAAACCCCATCGCCTTTAAGCAGTATCTTGACATTTCTTACCAAATCATGAATGTCATCGACATGTGCGAAAACATTTGTTGCAGTGACAACATCAGCATTCCCCTTTCTATCAACTATCTGCTTTACGACTTTCTCGTTGAAAAAGTCGTTTATGGTTTCCACTCCATTCGTTTCAGCAATTTTGGCAACGTTGGTTGCTGGCTCCACGCCTATTGTCTGAACCCCGAATTTCTGGAATCCCTTGAGGAGCAGGCCGTCATTGCTCCCTATGTCGACTGCGAGGGATTTGCCGTTCAAATTAAACGTTCTGGTAAGGCTTTCTGCCATACCGCTGAAATGTTTTAGGAATGTGTTGGATGTGGAAGATACGTACAGATAATTTTTGAACATCAAAGCGGGCGGAACAACGTAATACAGCTGCGCTAACTTGCAGCCCGGACAAAAACAGACCTCCAATGGAAATGAGAGTTCGCTTTTGCCGGAAGGTTCTTCCAAGAAACTATTTGCCAAGGGCGTCTTCCCCAAGGAAAGGAATTTCTCCAAATCTTCGCTTTTGCAAATACGGCATCTCATCTTCATCCCTCGAATATAGCATCATCTAAAAATTTAAATTACTCTGGTGGTGAGTTAATGGAAGATATCTTCCCATGCCTAATCACTATATCCCCGCCGTTGGGGACTTCTATTTTCCCCAGCAAAACATCCTTGATTACACTTGCGACGAAGGCTGGCTCTTGCTGCTTCTCCGCATCCTCTTGTCCGAATACTTTGGCCCGCATATCAGTATGCATTCCTCCAGGGCATACGGCAATGCACATCACGTCATTGTCCTTCAATTCTTTCGCGATGGATTGTGTAAAGCCGATTACTGCAAACTTGCTGGCGGAATATGCTGCGAGGTTCGGAAGACCGCGCTTGCCAGCCATTGAAGATATGTTTATTATTGCGCCAGAGTTTTGCTTTTTCATGACTGGAACGGTTTTTTTGAGGAAATAAAAAATAGAATAAACGTTTGTCTTGAAATTATCGTCAAACTCCTTTTCTGTATTCTCGTCGACAGGTTTCCATTCGTTAACATAGCCTGCATTGTTTATCAAGACATCCATCCTGCCGTGCTTCTTGGCAACAGCATCGACGAAGTTGTATACTTGGGCTTCATCAGTAACATCAACAACCTGGTAGTCGCATTTTCCGCCATTTTTTGATATTTCTTCCCGAACATTTTCTAAATCGGCCTTGTTCCTAGAACAAATGACAACATAGCTTTTTTCAGAGGCAAGCGTTTTTGCAAGCTCTTTTCCAAGTCCTTTGCCTCCGCCAGTAATGACTACTATCTTGTCTTTCAATTGAATGGTAACACCAAATGGACTATTGTATATAAAAGTTAAATGTGTATTGTTAAATTGGTGAATTTATTGGCATTGGTAAAATTGATAAAAACTAAGCCGGAATTTGTCGATGAGAGGGGAGAGATTAGGAATGTTTTGGATGCGCCTATCGAACATGTTGCGCTTATAACATCCAAGGCAGGCTCTATACGCGGGAACCATTATCATCCTGCCCAAGTCCAGAACGACTATCTGGTTGAGGGCAAGTACGAGTATTTTGTAAAGTCGCTTGAAGATGGAAAGGAGGAATCGATGGTTGTAGAGGCTGGCGATTTGGTGATCACGCCTCCAATGGTGGGGCATGCCATGAAATTTTTAGAAGATTCGGTGTTTTTTACTTTCACTACAGGATCTAGAGATAGTAGTAGCTACGAAGACCATACGAAAAAAATTAAATTGGTTTAGAAGTTTTTATTGAATAGACAGCTTAAATAGATTTAAATTAAAAATATCCCTAACTGGCTATACTTATGGCAAGTGAAATCATAGACGAGGATGTAAAGGATATTGCAAAGGAAATTGAACCGTATTCTAGCAAGCTAAACGGTAAGACCATTTTGATTACTGGCGGCGGAGGATTCATTGGTCGCTATCTGGTGTCGGCAATAGATTTTCTTAATAAAAATATTCTTGAAAAACCCTGCAGAATAATTTCTGTTGATAATTTTATTACAGGTGTAAAAGGGGCTGTTGAGGAAAATTCTAACATCAGAATTTTAAATCATGATGTAAAAATTCCGTTGAAGATAGGCGAAGATGTGAATTTCATCATCCATGCCGCCGGCATAGCCTCGCCGTTCTATTATACAAAATTTCCATTGGAAACCATAGATGTGGGCACTATTGGAACGAGGAATATGTTGGAACTTGCGCGTGAGAAGAATGTGGAAAGTTTCATGTTTTTGAGTTCTAGCGAAGTCTATGGCGACCCAGACCCCAGATTTGTTCCGACGCCTGAAACTTATTTTGGCAATGTGAATTGCATAGGACCCAGGGCATGCTATGATGAATCGAAAAGGCTTGGAGAGACTTTATGCATGGCATATTTTCAGATGTTCAAAGTTCCTGTCAAGGTGGTAAGACCCTTTAATGTGTATGGTCCGAGCATAAAACCTGATGATTTCCGTGTTCTGCCGAATTTCATTTACAATGCGCTTAAGGGGAATCCTCTTCCTGTCTATGGTGACGGTAATCATACCAGGGCTTTTTGTTACATTACAGATGCTGTCACTGGATTTTATAAAGTCCTGCTCTCGGATTTCAATGGGGAGGTTTTTAATGTCGGGAACCAGCAGGAGGAGATAAGTATCATGGATTTGGCGAAAGTTATATCGGAGGTTTTTGATAATAAAGTGGAAATCAAGAAGGTGGCTGGACCGAACGAAACTTATGCCAGCGCAGACCCTAAAAGGCGGTGCCCTGATTTGACAAAAATTAAGAAACTTGTAGGTTATGATGCCAAAGTTGACCTCAGAAGTGGCGTCAAAAGATCTGTACAGTGGTTTAAGGAAGAACATAATCTGTAATTCTGTTCAACGTATCATATGAGATGTTTACTTGACTGATGGGATTATCATAAGTGAGGTTCTGGACAGATGCTAAAGTTAATTGTGGAATGGACAATAACAAAGTTAAAATGATTAGAATTTTATTAAAGTTGATGTTAATTAATTTATTTTCTTGATGTAGTAAGAGTTGTGGTTTCATTATTTTTTCTCCTTTAACAATCGTCTTAGAATTTCTGGATACTTTTTCAGGCTATCAACTGGAGGTGCTTTTTTAGACCAATTTTTTAACAGAGTCTCAATAAACCCGATTACATTTTCAGCTTCTACCAATTTTTTCTCTTTAATGTAACAAACAGCCAAGTAGAAATCAGCTCTTACCGAACCTTTCCATACTTTGAGTTCTTTGTCCGTTAATTTTTTTATACCATTAACTGAACTATACTTTTCAAACCACTCAAATACATTTTTTATCTCATTTTTTAAAACATTAATAAACTTACCTATCTCATTTTCGGAATATTTCGAATAGTCTAAAAACTCCGCAGGGAAACTTCGTCTTAAGAACACTTCACAATCATACACTGTTAGTTCATCATTCTTTAAATTCATAATTTCAGGGAAAGTCCATTCTAATTTAACATATTTCGGATGAATCCCAACTTCAAATCTTAAACCGCCACCATATTTAGACGTTTGAATACCTAGATAATGAAGGTAATCTCCATTTTCACGATACAAGTTTATGCTAACAAACTTAGGCATTTTTCTTTTTATAATTTTGAATCCTTTCTCAATCAACAAAGGTAAAATTTCACTTTTGATACGTTTATTAACATCCCTTTTTTGTAACAATAATTGATGTTTCATAATAAAACTCCTAAAAATCTAATGACGACACCAATTAACCACAAAATAAACATACCTAAGAAAGCCATCAGGAAACGTTTTATCAATGGTCTTAATTTTTTCTTATAATGCAAAATAGGTTTATTTTCGTCATCGAGATTACTATTTACATACCTGAAGAATTTGAACTGCAAAAATGTATCCGAAGGCTTCCTCCATAACCTGAATCTATTAAATTCTTTAAATCTTTTCGGTTTATTTTTCTTTAAGTAAGAAAATAATTCTGTAGATATTTTCGATAAACAAACAGATGTCAATAATCCTATGAAAAAGACTAATAAAAAAGCCAACCATACTAAAAGAAATAAAATTTCTATATTGATCATCAACAACCACTACCCCATTGTTCCTTTCTTCTTGCACATTCAGCTTCTCTTATATCATCTAGTATCACTCCAGAAGGTTTGTAATCCATGTAATCAAGTTTTCATCAAGAATTGGTAAACAATATCTGAAACAACTCTATTGCCATTTTCATTAAAGTGCCCGTCCAGGGGGAAATATAATTGCCTCCCTTCTGACGACTGATTTATCAATGGCTGTGTCAAATCTAAGCATAAAATGTTGTTTTCTTCGCAAAATTGCTTCATCACCCTCACTGGATAATCCAAATCTTCCAAAGTTATGCTCTTGACTTTATCTTTTACATATTGCCAATAAACTTCGTCCTTAGTCGGGAAAATTATGAGTACAAATTCGGCGCCCCTGCTTTCTGCTATCTGCTTTGCTTCCAGAATGTTGCTCTTAGTTAATTTCTCGCCAACTTGCACAGCATTGGAATCGGGTGTTATAGGATACAGATATCTCCACTGGTTCGGCCACAATGTGAAATCCAGATTGGAATCACTATAGGCGATAGAATCGGACGCACGCTTCAGCTTTCCTATGCTTGTCCATATCAGCCTGACAGTGCTAAATTCACTGTATAATTTTTCCGGAATAGTTTCCTCGTTTTTCAACATCTTGTCGGCTTCAAAGTCGTCTGAAAAGTCATTTGCAAAAAACCCCCATATAACAAGTTTGGGATTTAGCTTAGTTCCGTAGAGTTCAAGCATCCTTTTTTCCTGGATAGAGCCATATCCGTACAATGCCATGTTCGCAACGTCTTTGCCCAACTTTTGTTCTAGAAGTTCGGCCCATGTATCTTCCATGTTTACCTCCATTCCCAGTGAAAAGGAATCTCCTACCACTATAGCATAAGGCTCTCCATTTATGCCATCATCCCTGAATCCTATGCCGTCAAAACCCAACGAAACGGTTTCAACCTCGTGAACTATTCCATCTGCATTTGGCACAGAAGATTTCAAATCGGGCTTGAATTTGTACAATAGGCTGGCATCATGCAACAGGAAATCATCAAGCAAAGGAAATGAATTGGTAATCCTTAAAATTGACTCTATCACTAGGAACGCCAGCAACAATCCGAATACGGACACTGCAAATATCTTGATTGTCTTGTGCATAATCTCAATGTCTTGTAAGCAAAGAAAGTTGTTTCTTCAAAGGTATATTATCAAGTCCTCTTGTCTGTTTCTCCTTCTCAAAAATGTATTTCAGCACAGATGTGCCGTATCCCCACTGCCCGCGCAAGGCCCAGATGGATGTCAATGTCAGTGTCGACAGAAAAATTGGAATAAGCAAAATCTGTCTCAATGGTGATCTGAAATTCTTTTTAAAAGTAAGTATTTTGTTTTTGTAATGCTGCAT